>JAKRWB010000693.1 GCA_022353185.1 ANME-2 cluster archaeon
TAAACCACCTTACAACAAATATTAAATCGTAGTAAACACATAGGTCATTCAGATGCCACAAGAGAACCTCTGGTCCCAAATAGAGTATACCCACGACAATACCGTACGGTCGAAGAAAATGGCCTTATTCAATACCAGTAGTACAGAATTGAAGCACCTTTTTTTATCATGGCTGGCCATATCTTACGCTTTTGCCATAATGCTTGCCTGGATGGAACTGGACCGCAAGCCCACAGGCGCTGAAATTGCCGGACCATTCATTACCGAACTGTTTATGATATCCCTGTTCACAGTAGGTATCTCCTTTATTATCCATGAGATGGGGCACAAGTTCATTGCCCAGCAGTATGGTGCATGGGCAGAGTTCCGCATGAGTACGGGCATGCTGATGCTGGCAATCTACATGGCATGGCAGATAGGTATCCTGTTCGCTGCGCCCGGAGCAGTACAGATATTCGGCCCACATATTTCAAAAAGCCAGTACGGGAAGATAGCGGCTTCAGGTCCTGTAATGAATTTATTTTTGGCTGTGGTGTTCATGCCCCTGGTTGGTGATCCAGGGTTCCTGGGCGAAGTAGGACGGCTTGGAGTAATGATAAATCTGCTGCTCGCTGGTTTCAATATGCTGCCTGTGAGCGTGCTCGATGGACGCAAAGTGCTGGCCTGGAGTCCGGTCGCATACATAGCATTATTCTTGCTGATCATAATGGTAGGATTATTCTCTGCAGCCATGTTTGTATAAAAATCTATATTACCATCATTAAATTTTAAACCAATTCACTCATTATTTTTGATTGAACAGTTTACCTAGGAAAACTTTTATAGTTTAAACATGCACGAAGATTCCTTAAAATTACATTAATTATTTATTGCATATTACTTGAGGGAATCAATTGAACACAGAAATATTTGCCCCATTCGACCTGAAGATTGGATACCTGACACCAAAGAATCCGATTGCACTGGCTCCCATGGCTGGAATCACTGACAGCAAGTTTGCAGCCCAGTTCACGGACCATGTAGGAATGGTAGTATTGGGCGGATACAATCTGGATGAACTGACCAATGAGGCAGCTCAAAGGGAAGTTCAGCGAGGACGCCGCGAGTTCATTACAGATTCTCCCATGGAATTTCTGGAATCCGAACTACAAGCGATCACAGGTGAAGATACAGGTACCGCTGTCATGGTCAATGTCAGGGCTGCAGATATTGAAGCATATGCTGATGCCGCGCGTCTGGCAAAAAAGTACCATGCCGGTATAGAGATAAATGCCCACTGTCGCCAGCCTGAGATAATGGAACTGGGCGCAGGGGAATCCCTGTTGGGACATCTGGATACATTGCGTGAGATCATTGAAACAGTCCGGAGTACGGGTGCGGTGGTATCTGTCAAGACAAGGGCTAATGTTGTGGATGACCTGGAAGTGGCAAAGGTAATTGAACAGGCCGGGGCACATATTATCCACATTGATGCAATGGGCGGTCGTGGTGCTGATGTCAATGTCATCAGGAAAATCCGAAATAATACGTCACTGTTCATTATCGGCAACAATTCAATTGTAGACTTTTCATCTGCAAAATCTATGTTCTCACGAGGAGCAGATATGGTTTCTGTTGCCAGGGCTGTAATTAATGAGCCCAATACGTTGCGGTCTTTAGTTGACCAGGTCACTTCAGAACAGATGTTGACTGGTTGGTATAATTCTCCCAAGCACATCTGCGGTGGCGGGGATTTAAGAGCACTTACCTTTTGCTGCCTGCCGGTAAAACCCTGTGCAGTGCATAATGCATTGAAGCAGATAGGAATGACCGCTAAAGAATTTACAAGACTAAAACTTGATTTTGTCGAGGGCACCCCGTTGGAATACGGGGATAGCACCTGTTTTGGCAGTATGGCCTGGTGTTGTAAGATATCAAAGCCTTGCTTTTTAAGGGATGGCGTAATGGAAGTTGTGGGCGTTTCAGATGTAGAGTTCATGCAAATAAAGAAACGAATGTCTGAGGAAATTCTATCCCACCGTAAGAATTGAATTTTTATTATTCAAGAATTTTTGAAACATTCTATAAACTGGATGTTGAAGTCTTTAACGAGGAAAAGGGCACAGGACTGGGTCTTGCTATAGTGAAAAGGATTGTAGAAGGACACGATGGGGAAATCAGGGCAGAAAGTAAAGAAAGAGTAGGGACTTGTTTCAACATCACATTGATGAGGTAAGCACATGAACGGTTCTGAAATTCCAGACGATTTCATTGAACTGGAAAAGAAAATGGAAGAGGCATCCCACAATAGAGCCATCACAGTTCTCACTTGCCCAGATTGCGGCTCCACCAACGTTACGTATTATATGGGGTTGAAAACCGGAGTTCAATACCAGTGTAAGGATTGTGATTATGTTGGTACTTTCATAATCGAACAGGATAAGGAATAATTACTAAACAAAAGGTTTTTTTACATATAAGACTTCAAAGAAGAAAGAGGAGATAGGCTCAATGAATTCTGAAACACAAAATACGTATTCACAGAACTTTCTTGCCATACAGTACTCATTGATTATGGCGATAGTGTCTACCGCAATCATTTATGTTCTTGATAAATTTATGTTCGGACATACAGATTTCAGGCCGTTGACAGAATTCCAGTTTTACTTTGTACTGTTCATAGTAGTCTTTGGTTTGGTTGCAGGTCTGCTTTTCTACAGGGAAGAAAAAGAAGATAAAGTGGAAGAAGTCAGCGAATTTAGAACTAAAATGGCCAAGAAGAAACTGAAAAAGGCCAAAAAGACAAAAGCGCAGGGTAGATAAAATATATCACCCTATCATTTTTCCACGATAATAATCCGGCTTCGCTCGCCCACACTCAATTCTACTTCATCGTTCCATCCAGGTTTGGCATAGCAGTCAATGACCTGCACTCGTGTTCCCAGATCGATATCTTGTATGATGTCAGCCTGTTCACCCCAAAGGGCAGCTCGTATCCTTCCAGAATCATCAGAGATGTGGATGTTTAGTACCTGAGCAGCAGACCCGTCTTTGCGCTGGAATTCTTTTAATTCGTCAAGTCCTGTGATGTGTCCTTCAACATTGTACTGCTGCTTTGGCACAATATCTGCAATGGGTGTAAATTGTTCCTTGAATTCTATTTTTTTGCTGCTAGTACGAATGGAACTGTTATTTCCCAGATTAATCTCTACCTGATTACTGAAACTGTTCTCCTTTGCATATCCACCCGTTATCTCGATATTATCCCCCGGTTTAATATCATTGAGTGTATCTGCATTCTCGTCCCACAATGTGACCTTAATCTTGCCAGTGGCATCACCCAGGGTCACATTACGTACTTTACCAGTAGAACCGTCTTTACGCTGGAAAGTCCTGGGGTCTGAAATGTCAAGCAATTTTGCAATCAGGTATACATTCCCCATCCCTGCTTTAATTTCATTTATCTGGTAGGGGTCAATCCTTACCTGTATGTCCTCGTTCAGGGCAATTTTATCAACTTTGCCACCTCTTCCCACACTGACCTCAAGTCCGTTTCGACCTTCCCTGATAAAACCTGACACCTGGAGTGAATCTCCAAATACAATTTCGCCTACCTTTACCAGGTCTGCTGCATCATCCCACAATACCACCCTGATAGAACCCGTTTCGTCAGCCAATGTGAGGTTGGCAACATTACCACTTGAACCGTCTTCACGGTTAAATACCCTCACATCTGAACAGGCAATAACTTTGCCCACCAGGACAACCTTGGATAATTCCAAAGTCACCTCTCCTATCTTCTTCTCGTCATCAGATATTCCCATGGTAAGCGCAACAAGTTTGGCTGATGTATCTTTGTCTGCAAGTCCGGCCATTTGTGCTTCCTTTTCATCCACCAGGCCCAGGAATTCTTCCAGGCTTATCCGGTCTTTCAGTTTTTCGTATATCTCCATTACCTTTTCCATTGTTATCCCTGCCTGGAAATTGATGTAATTGCATTGATTTAATACTTTTCAATCGTTCAGATTGGGGCATTCCATAGAAACTTATTTTATGCATCCCGTTATCTATGTGCTTCGGTGTTTAGAACATGACTATTAAAGAAGGAGATTTCATAAAAATATCATATACAGGTAAAATGGAGGATGGCAAGGTCTTCGATACCACCAATGAAGAGGCTGCCAAGGTTCATAACCTGTACAACCCTAAGGGAAGATATGGTGGCGATGTGATAATCATAGGCGTGAACCAGATCATCGCTGGCCTTGAAGATGATATCAAACTGCATGACGTCGGTTATGAAGGTACGGTATCTATACCCCCTGAAAAGGCTTTTGGTAATCGCGACCCTCTACTTGTAAAAGCGTTGCCTATGAAAAAGTTCGAGCAAAAACCACAGGTGGGAATGCCTATAGAGATTAACGGACAGACAGGTACAGTGGTTAAAGTACTCGGGCGACATGCCAGTGTAGATTTTAACATTCCTATGGCCGGGCAGACAATAACGTATGATTACAAGATAGAAGCCGCTCTTGAAGATGTGAAGGATAGGGCTGTGGGTCTTAGCACTCTGTACACAGGAACGGAATTGGATATCGACGTTGAAGGTACAGTAGCAAAGGTCAACGTGCCTCTGGAATTTAATTATTCCCAACGCTGGATAACTTCCAAGGTCCAGATGGCGTTGGACCTGTTGAAATACACAGACCTTACACAGGTTCTATACATAGAAACCTATAATGAAGACCTGCTTGAGAAAACAGCAGACCAAATGGAAGAAACAGAAGAATTGGATGCCAATATTGCCCCCGGGGCAACTGAATCAGTGGCAGTAGAGGAGTAACATCCTCTTTTTTCTTTATAATATCACACATGCTGAGGTAGCCAAGCGGACTACGGCGCCGGTCTTGAAAACCGGTGGTGCACAGCGCCACAGGAGTTCGAATCTCCTCCTCAGCGTTTATCTTTTTGATAATTATTTTTTATTATCTTTCCCAGGGCGGGAGGATAAACTATGTTAAGTATTACAACTTATGCCAATCATTCACATTAATCTTATGATTAAGGATTTCTTCAACCTCGTTAATCATCATACGGAGCTGTGGCAAAGAATATTCTGCATTAGATGGAATCGCCAGACGATGTTTTTCAAAGACAATGAACTGGTGACGAGTGCCAGAATAAGGCCCTTCAAAGCCTAACTTACGGAGCTTTCTTATAAACTCTCGTCGCTTACATGGCTTCCACTGGCTCATATGCAGGCTCCTGATTCAAATCGATTCCTGCAATCACTGGCAATGGATGGGCTAGCTTAAGACCTAATAAAATCCACTCTTCAAGAGTAGAATGGAGTTCATCCTCACATTCACGCAAGGTTGACCCAAATGCAATCACTCCTTTACATTCTGGAATTCGGCCAGAATATGTGCCATCATCCAATTTGTCGTAAACAGCATTTGCCATCAGCTTGTTTACATAATCAGTAAGAATGAATTGTATCACCATTGTTTTACACCTATTATGTTTATTCTCTTTACTTTTCTTATTCATTAAGTCTTTCGACCCACTCCGGCGTTTTTAATACAATCCCGTTCAAAAGTTACTGGCCAAATAGTAAACGAACCGTTCCTCATAAAAACTTGGACATATAGGCCCCATCCCGCTCAAAACCCAATTTCCGATAGTATCCCCTCACACCCATACCACTAATGATGGCA
>JAKRWB010000694.1 GCA_022353185.1 ANME-2 cluster archaeon
TAGTCTCGGTCCCATCCTTTGCTTTCATGACCAGTTCGTAATCCCTGACCTCTCCCATTTGAAATACCATCATCACACCTTGATGTGCCTTTTCGGAATCTGTGAAATAATCCGCAAATGGGGTTCCGATCAACTCTTCCCGAGATTTGCCTGTAGCTTGAATAGTAGCTTCGTTCACATCAAGAATAACCCCTTCATGATCAAAGGTAACCAGAGGATCAAGGCTTACCTCAATTAATTTTCGATTGTAACGCTGGAGATTACGAATTTCTTTTTTAGCCCGCCTGAACTCGGTGATGTCATGCACTGTACCAACAAGATGAGTACACACTCCCTCAGCATTCCGAACTGGCGTCACTGTCACAGCACCCACACTTTCGCTTGTGGGGTAGGTGGAAGCCTGCTCCCAAGAAACGATCTTATTTTCAACTATCGCTTCCTTATACTTGCTAATAACAACCGCTTGAGCCGTTTCCGGTAACACCTGTTCAATCCTTTTACCAACAACCTGTTCCCTGGTCAGCCCGGTGGCCGCCAAAAATGCCTGGTTTACAGACATAAAGCGAAAGCAATCATCGGGTTCAACGGCTAGGAGGAATATCATTTCAGAAAGTGTATCATAGATGAGTGAGAGGTATTTTTCATTCAACTCGATTTCGTCTGTGTGTTTTTTGAACGACTCTTCATCCTTCTCTTGATGTAAATCCTTCAATGTCATGTTGTTTTATCCTTACTATTTTTATCAGGCTCGGCATTCTTTTCAAGCTCTGCTATCTGTTTTTTGAGTTCGATCATCCGAAGTTCACGCCCCACAAAGATATTATTAAAGCGCTCAAGCTCTTCGTTCATCTTCTCCAGTTCGTCTGTGCGGTCCTTGACACGCTGCTCAAGTTCCTCGTTGAGTTTGTGGAGTTCTTTCTCAGCCTCTTTGCGCTTGGTGATATCCGTAGCCACGCCAGCTATGGCAATCGGATTGTCGTTTTTATCCCTCAGAAGAGTGGTAGTCATTAGTGTGGGGAATATTGTGCTATCTCTGCGTATATGACCAACCTCACCGGTGTTGTATCCTTTTTCCTTAACTTTCCGGTTAAACGCCTCAACATTGCCCTTAAGCTGCTCTTCGTTATGAAAGACACTCAAGTTTTGACCGAGCAGTTCCTCCGCCTTTTCGTAGCCGTGCATACTTACCCATGTATCATTTACGAAAAGCAATATCCCTTCCATGTCAGCGATCGCCATTCCATCTGCGGATTGCTTGACAACCGATGATAAGAACCGGATTTGCTCCTCCGTCTGCTTGCGCCCGGTTATGTCCTGCAATGTTTCTATTGCACCCATCACCTTACCTTGTTGGTCTTTCAATGGCGATGCCGTGAAGAACAGCCATGTTCCATTCTTTCCCAATTCCGGGAAGAAATCCTCAGCTTCGTATGCACCATCTACAAGAGCTGATTTTTCATATATACCACCGTAATGTCTGGCAATATCGTCCCCTGATGCTCCGTCCACTACCAAATCAGCCATAATCGGCCTTTCTTCAGGATAAAAAATCGACCAAACTTTGTTGCTGCCAACCATTTCACCTTCACTGAGCCCGGTCAGATTTTCACAGGCTTTGTTCCAGTGTGTGACATTATGGTCTATGTCGATCACAAAAGTGGGTATTGAATTCCCGTAAACGATTTGCGAAAGTTTTCCTTTGCTCTCCCACAGTTCGTTCATTGTATTTTTGCGTGATTCTTCAATCTCCATCTTATAAAGGGCAAGCCCAATATCAGCAGCTATTTCTGTTAAGAGTCCCTTCTCTTCTTCATCGATACCAGTATCTGAGATGATGGATACTGCAAGCAGCCCGAAAAGCCTGTCTCCATGCTTAACACTGGTTATTACGATTACGTCACCTAAACATATAGTATCGAAGGGGCAGTCCCCGCAATCCCGGGATTTGTCCATGACCATAAACACATCATTCCCTGCAAGCATTCTGCTGATACAGGGAGTATGGTTACCGCCAACCAAATATTCACTTAGACGGGATACATTCCCCCACAGCCCGGAACCTTTGACCATGGCAAAGGTTTCGCCGTTGTCCAAAAATCCGAGCCATGCACCGTCGTAACTGCGTGCTTCTACCAGGGTATTACATGCCTTTTGAAGCAGAACGTCCCTGTCATTTTCCACCACTATCAACTGGTTGACATTCCGGATAGCTTTTAGAATGCTGTTCAAGTGCCTGATGTTCTCTTCTGCCTTTATGCGTGCTTCTTCCATCTTAAAATGTTTATGCAGTAGCTTTGAAAACATCAATCCTCCTGCAAGGCAGACAAGAATGAAAAAAGTCCTTACATAAATTACACTTGGCAGGATATTCAATGCAAGCATATCGATAAAAGAACTTCCAGGATAGAATATCACAGAACCAATAACACTGTCAATGACCCAGAATAGCACCCCAATCAGGAGCGAAAGGCTTATGATATAACCTGTTTCGGTATGGTCAAGTCTCTTTTCCAATCCAAAGAACCTTCTGGTAAATTCAATGTTCAGCAGCACATCAGCCAGCAATAGTATTACATATCCAACAACAAACTGCTTGATTACCACAAAAATGGAAAATTCCATCGGGACTACATTAGGTGCTTCAGATGCCCAGCCCCATGGAGGAGGATTAAATGATACAGCCCATCTCACAAGTGTAAGTAGATTTATTGTGGTGAGTATCCTGAATGGAATCTCCACAACATACATATTTTGCCACCATTTCCGGTCATCCGATTTCCTACGCTTCTCAGCAAAGTATCCATGCCATAATATCCATAATGTGAAAGGGGGTACAAGAGTGAATATTGCATAACCATTACTTGGACCCCATATCCACCATATCGACTGGCAGCCACCTGCCAAAGCTGACAGTAACCCGTATCTCCACCCCCAGGTAAGGGCAATAAGCATTGGGAACAGGAGTCCTATCAGGACTGTGGCTGTATAAGGGGGAAAAGGAAAATTGATTGAATAAAAGTTTACGACAAAACCGAGTAACCCGAAGAGGATTGAGACTATAATCTTGAATCTGGTAGTGTTCTTATACTCCATAATTTATCCCCATGAGTTATCAACCACTATTTTATTCATCACCTTTTAGCAGATGGATTGTGATGAAATGACAACAATACAATTTCTTGCAAGTTACCGATCCATCCCCTTCCAGTAAGATGTATGCTTATAATCATAATTTACATGATGCCCTTTATATTTCTTAAAAGTTTCCATAAGTTCTGCTATCGGAATCACATTTTTTGTCTTCAAGTTCAGCATATGTTTCTTGAGTTCGAACATCCGAAGCTCACGCCCCACAAAGAGTTTATTCATGCGGTCACGATTTTGTTCCCTGATTATAAGCTGATTGACGTTTTTGCACTTAGCACTGTATAGAGATGTGCAGCCTTCTTGGACGCTTTAAAGTTGGATTCACTCAAGATAGCAACTACATAACTGGTAGTTAAAAATATTAGAACCCGGAGGAAATCATTGATAGATGCTGCATCCATTCTCAAATCATGGTGACTGAAAATTAGCACTAATGATGAAAATACAGCCACAGCCAAACCTTTTCGTCTCCACCACATAGCTGCCAGAACTATCGGCAAATAAAAGAAATGGCTAAAAATCGTGCATATACCTAATATAAAATGAAAATAATATGTGAGTAAACAGCAGAAGGCCAGAAGTACTACCATTATTAAGATTTTATTTTTTTCTTCCACCTTTATTTATATCCACTAATAGTTTATAATATATTCCATCGGAAGCGTCGAGAGGGAAACGCTCTCTAGCCGACGAAAAATAACCCGGTGTGAACCAGAACCGTTTACACCGTGATAGTGGATTTCCCCCAGGATGGACAAAATCCCCTATGTACAAAGCAATATCCCACAGGGGTTGGACAATATCCCTAATGTACAAAGCAACATCCCGCAGGGGATAGAATATCTCCCTTATGGAAAAACGGTAAATCCTCCTGAAATAAAGAATCTCTCCAAAGAACCTGAAGAGTTTTTTATTCGGAATTTCTCTTCAGGTCCCCGAACCAATGGTCAGCCAACCGTCGTGTTTTTGATAAGGGGAGTAGGTGATGGGGTAATATTGTGCCGGTTGATAATATCTGCTTGCCATAAGCCGGTAAGTTGTATTCATTTGTTGTGTCGGTGGAGTGCCGCCATGGCTGTTGAAATATATAATCCGTGTAGATTTGTAAAAACAACCACAGTCATTAGAAACCTTTATCTTAGTTCAAAAGGAGATTAAAATTTAATGAAAAA
>JAKRWB010000072.1 GCA_022353185.1 ANME-2 cluster archaeon
GATGTCTTTGCATTGATCGGTCCCAAACGATATGATGTCCCTTGGAAGACGCTTGAGAGTCGCGGCTATATTGCGGAAGCCATTTGTACTGAATATCGCATTCCTCTATCGGCTGATGAAGAGCTTACGTACGCTCATGCTGATAAACGCGCTAAGTTTCGCATCGCAGCAGAGAACCAGCGTAAAAAAGAGCTTGTGTGTGAATTGTTGGACAACCATGCAGGTGAGAGCATCCTGATCATCGGTCAATTCATTTCGCAGGTAGAAAAGCTTGCCAAAGAATTGGAGCTCCCAATTATCACAGGTAAGACCAAGCATGATGAAAGAGAGAAACTCTATGATGAGTTCAGACGAGGACACATCAAAATACTTGTGGTATCTAAGGTCGCAAACTTTGCCGTGGATCTGCCTGATGCCAGTGTCATGATCCAGATATCAGGTACATTTGGTTCACGTCAGGAGGAAGCACAACGATTGGGGCGCATTCTCCGACCCAAAGAGAAAACCTCTCATTTCTACACACTGGTATCAAAAGGTACCGTTGAACAAACCTTCGGGACCAATCGTCAGTTATTTTTGGTGGAGCAGGGTTATAGGTATCAGATCAGATACTTTAGAGATTAGCGTGATTGTTAGGCGAAATATGCCATCTAAATCCAAAAAATATGTATGAGATGAAGATATTTATTATCAAGATTTGGAGGAATATAGGATGAAAAATAAATTCAACCATGTGTACCAGTTTAAGATTACCCTACAGAATAGTAAACCACCTATCTGGCGGCGAATACAGGTCCCTGAAACCTATACATTCTGGGATCTCCATGTTGCCATTCAAGATGCTATGGGTTGGCTGGATTATCACCTTCATCTGTTTGAGGTGATCGATCCTTCTACCGGAATCAAAATGGAGATCGGTACTCCAGAAGAGGGATTTGAGGACTATGGGGGGACAATCCCAGAATGGAAAGAAAAGATATCTGATTATTTTACGATCGATAATATAAAAGCCGATTATACCTACGATTTTGGTGACAATTGGGAACATAAGATAGAACTGGAAAATATCCTGCCCAGGGAAGATGATGTCAAATACCCCATATGCATTAAAGGAAAAAGAGCATGCCCCCCAGATGATTGCGGGGGAATTTGGGGATATGAAGAGTTATTAGAAATCATAGGAGATCCCGAACATGAGGAACATGAAGAAATGTTAGAGTGGATAGGTGGAGATTTTGACCCCAAACATTTTGACATGAAAGAAGTTTGTTTTGATGATCCCGCCAAACGCCACAAAAATGCATTTGGGTAGAAGATGCACATCCACTAATAGTGGAGACACAGCTCATTTAGTTTACCAAAATACTGGCTGCGCCGATACAGTGTATTTGCTGGAAATGTTATTTGAAATGAAAGTGAAATCTAATCATAAGACACATGCATAATAAGTGTGATGTAATTTACCAACATGTGTATGATTCATATTTTGGGCAAGGACAGAGTGTTTATGCTGCTTTGGTATGAAGATTGGGCGTTATGTTGGGAAGTGTTGTGGCTATCTAAAATATATAATTCATGTTATAATAGTACCCCCCCCTTTGTGGATAACCTGGACCTGTCCCCTCAAAGAGATACAGATTGTCGAAGATTTTAATATGGCGGTGTGATACAGGGCGCGCGAAGTATAGTAAACCCTACAGGCAGAAGAAAGCACAATGTTAAATTTTATTGTCTTCATTATCGAGTACCGAGGAAATGAATGCGAACGGCAGGTATAATACACCATCAATGTCCTTTAGAACCTCCCTTGATGCAATAACCGTCCTGTATGGCTCATACTTTTCCTTAAAATGCATCAGGGATTTAGTCTTGCGCCCGTAGCTGCTCTTTGATTCTATTGCAATAAGCCTTCCTTCTTTTTCCACAATAAAATCCACTTCTGCCTTGGATTTACTTCTCCAAAACTTTACTTCCACACCCCCATACGCCAACTGGGAAAAAATAAATGCCTCATTCAGCATGCCGATATCCTGCCTCAGATTGCAGGGCCTGAAATCATCAATAATGGTATTCCTGAACCCATTGTCAAAAAAATACACTTTCGGAACCTTGATTATCTCGGTCCTTTTGTTGGTAAAAAAAGGAACAATCCTTTTGCAGATAAATGTTTTCTCAAGAATGTTGAGATGCCATAAAAGCCCCTTATAATCAAAACCCGAAACTTCGCCAAGACTGGAATAGGATATAAGCCCGCCAAGTTCTATTGATAGCGCCTTGATCAGCCTGCTCAGGTTGAAATCTGTTGTTAAGCTCAGCATATCCTTTATTTCCCGTAAAAAATAAGTGCTGTAAATATTCTTCAGAACAAGTCTCTTTTCTTCACCGGACTTTGAAATTGCAACCCTGGGATATCCGCCATAGACAATATACTCATCATAGATTGCGTTTAACATTTCCATAAGCGGCTTGCTAAGCACAGGCAATTCGCAATTTTCATATAGATACGCCCGAATTGCATTTTTCCTGCTCAGGTAGGTATCAAAAAGCTCCTCATTTTGGTATCTTAGAAACTCTTCAAAGGAAAGTGGATACAGATTGAAGACAAAGATCCTACCTACGAGATATTTTATGCCATGAATTGTAAGCCCGGGGGCAGAAGAGCCTGATACTAATATTTTTGTATCCGGGTAATGGTCATAAATGTACTTTAACTTCTGCCCCCCTTCCTTTGCATACTGGAACTCATCTATGAAGAGGTACCGATTATTCTTTACATAAAGTTCTGCAAAGGTTTGCTCATCTTCAACGAACATCTCAAGTACCATCCTGTCATCAAAGCTTATGAACACGGCATTTTCAAGAGTCTGGAAAATATGCTTGAGAAGAGTTGTTTTACCTGATTGCCTTGGCCCGAGAATTGCAATTATTTCAGGTTTATCAAGATTATCCTTTATTAGGTTCTCCAGGTTTCTGGTTATATACACCACAATAATAACCCTGCTGAAATTCTATTTAATTACATATTAGCAGGGATAAAATATAAAGATATGCACAAATGTACAATACAAATCAATATATCCTTCATTTGCTGAGAATCCCCGCCCCAACTTTCAGTAAACCAACATCAACCTGTATCCCCCCTATACCCCAATATATCCTTCATGCTCTCAATAGGAGTCATCACCTGCGGAAAGTACGGTAGGCCGCTGCTGGACACCCTGGCCGCACATACAGAAAGTGGTAGTTCAAGACAGTACTGGGGGTTTTGGAAAAGAGAGACATTCAGTTGTTAACAATTTGTTTACAACTGAAATTACCATCTTCTGATGGCAAATATTACAATACAGACTGCGTTAATACGGAATACGCATTTACTTCAATCCATCAATTTCTCAAGTTTTAAACATCTAACAATTTCCCGGTGTTTTTCCCACAACCTCCCCTTTTCAATACATTTTTAATATATTGGTGTACATCGATATTGTGGTTGACCATGAAACAAGATATCTATGACGTTGATTTTCCGTGCAAACGCCTGAAAGTGATAATAAAACAGATTGTGCCCGATATTGTTTTGCGCTGGAAATCCCAGAAAATTGATAAGGAAGAGATTGATAAAAACCTGGGTAATAGGCGCAGGCGGGCATATGAGTTGCTTGAGAAATGCCCCTCAAACGATTTCACTCCAGAAATAATTGAAGAAAAGTTCAAATGGGCTTACAAGGAATTGAAACTGGATTATCCTTTTTCTGAGCAGCCCTGAATCATTAATCAGAAATTAGAAACATTTATTTAACTTCTCCCCTTATCAAATGCGGTGATTTATTGGTAAGCGTTAAGCGCGCTCTTCTTAGTGTATCAGAAAAGACAGGAATCGTTGATTTTGCAAAAGCACTCACTGATATGGGTGTTGAGATAATTTCCACAGGCGGTACTGCCCGCACCCTGAGGGATGCAGGCATAACTGTGAAAGATGTTTCTGACATAACTGATTTTCCAGAAATGATGGACGGCAGGGTCAAGACACTGCATCCAAAAATACATGGCGGCCTGCTATGTCTACGTGATAACAGCGAGCATCTGGCACAGGCCCAACAACATGATATACAATTAATCGACCTGGTAGCTGTCAACCTGTATCCTTTCAGGGAAACTGTAGCGAAAAAAGATGTGACACTGGAGGATGCCATTGAGAACATCGATATCGGCGGGCCCACCATGGTACGTGCATCGGCCAAAAACTACAAGCATGTAGCGATTGTCACTGACCCTGCTGACTACCAGAATATTATAACTGAACTTCAATCTGACGGCAGGGTATCAGCTCTTACCAGGGAAAAACTGGCAGTCAAAGCCTTCAGGCATACCGCAGATTATGACTCCGCAATCGATACCTATCTCAGCAAGCACCTCGCTGATGAAGATGTATTGAGGCTAAAGTTTGTTTCAGGCAGGACACTGCGGTACGGGGAGAACTGGCACCAGTGGGCCAAATTCTATTCACAACCAGATGTAGAGGGGGCATCCCTTTCAAAAGCTGTGCAGCATCACGGCAAGGAGATGTCATATAACAATTATGTGGATGCCGATAATGCCATGCAGACCATAATGGAACTGCAGGGTGTCCCTGCGGCCTGTGTGGTCAAACACAACAACCCCTGCGGCTTAGCTACCGGGAACACGCTTCACAGTGCGCTCTCGGCGGCATGGGACGGCGACCCCGTATCAGCATTTGGCAGTATCATATGTTTCAACAGGACCGTAGACCTTGACACTGCCACGTTCATGAAGGGAAAATTCGTCGAGCTTATACTGGCGCCCGGATTTGAACCGGAAGCACTGGAGTTCTTGAAAGAAAAAAGCAAGGATCTCCGTCTCCTGGAGTTGCCTGAGATGGACGAAGGCATCAAGGTGGATAGCAGGTTCACCCATATCATGGGCGGAATGCTGCAGCAATCCAGGGACATTGGTGTGTTCGAGAAATGGGATGTAGTCAGCGAACATGAGTTCCCTGCCTCCAAACGCGGTCTGGCAGAGTTTTCAATGGCAGCCTGCAAGCGGACTAAATCCAATTCAGTGATAATTGCATGGGAATACTCAAAGGGGCGGTACATGGTGCTGGGTATGGGCGCAGGCCAGCCCAACCGCGTGGATTCCATACGCAAACTGGCAATCACCAAAGCCAGGGAGAATCTTGAATTGATATATGAAAAAGAAAAACCTGATATACCATTCGACGATTATGTAAAGGATGTTATGTCTGAATGCGTACTCTCATCAGATGCTTTCTTCCCCTTTGATGACAGCATCATCCATTCGGCAGAGCACAACCTACGGTATATTGTATCACCAGGCGGAAGTATAAGGGATGAAGAGGTCATTGCTACTGCAAACAGGCTCGGTGTATCTCTGGTGTTCACAGGGATGCGCCATTTCAATCATTAAAAGCGAGTGAATAATATGAAAGAAGATAAAGGATTTAATAACTATTACATTGCATTGATACTGCTGGCAGCAGTCCTTGTTGTCATGATGTTCGTATCAAACAATGCGGGTGGAACAGTAGTGGAAGTGGGTGATAACGTGACAATGGATTACACCGGTAAATTATTAGACGGTGAGGTTTTTGACACCTCTTATTCTGAAATTGCCATCGATGCCGGCCTCTATGAACCTGGACGCCCCTACGAGCCCCTGGTATTCACAGTCGGCAGCGGAAGGATGATAGAAGGTATGGATACCGGTGTATTGGGTATGAAAGAAGGCGAGAGCAAAACCCTAACCATTCCGCCTGAGAAGGCATACGGCCAGGCTGACCCGACCAGGATAGAGGTAATTCCACTAATTGACGAAACTCCGATAGAACAGACTTTCCCCCGGATAACCGAGATGCCTGCATTCCAGTTCAACATGAGTTTTGGAACAGAATATGAAGTTGGCGATACTGTCCAGTTGCCAGGTTCAACTATAAACCTGACCATTGTGGATATGGGTGATATCGTTAATCTGTCCTTTGCCCTGAATGTGGGGGAAAGTTTCTCATCCGAAGACCTGCCCTGGGACGAAACCGTAGTAGCTATCAATTCCACCCATGTAACTATCAGGCATCAGGTGGAAGTAGGCGACGTCCATAACTTCCAGGGAACACCATGGAATACTACGGTGATTGATATCACTGACACCAACATGACAATACGGCATAATCCCATTCCGGATACCACAGTCCAGACTTCATACGGACCAATCCAGATACATTTTGATGAAACAGGTATCACTCTGGATCAAAATTCCTTCCTGGCAGGTAAGACACTGGTATTTGATGTAAAGATATTGTCTATAGAAAAGGGAGATGCAGAGTAATTAGCATAGTTTTTGGAAAAGGCAGGTAGCAACAACAAACTGTTGCCTGCCAATTATTATATTAATTAACCTGTTTTCAACACATTGTTTTTAATTCAGTTTGACACCGGTAATACTGGTAATATCATTGTCCTGCATGGTAACCCCGATAGTCCTCTCAGCAGCCTGAACCATCGGCTTTCGCAGGCTCACTACAATAAATTGTGCAGTTTTGGATGACTTCTTAATACGTTGTGCCATCTTTTCAGCATTCGCGCCATCAAGGTTCATATCCACCTCATCGAACGCATAAAACGGCGCAGGACGGTACTGCTGGATTGAAAATAGCAGTGTCATTGAAATCAAACTCTTCTCCCCGCCTGACCGGGACTCCATGCGCTGCAGGGTCTTGTCCTTTGGCTGGACCTTCATAGTAAGACCGCCTGCAAATGGGTCTTCTTCATTTTCCAGTATCAGTTCCCCGGGTCCGTCCGAGAGTTCAGGGAAGATAACTTTGAAATGTTCGTTAATGCCGTTAAAGCATTCCATGAACGCCTGCTTTTTCATCTGCTCGTATTTGTGGATACGCTCCAGTATTTCCTCAAGTTCGTGACTCAGGGTATCCCTGCGCTCCTTCAGGTCAATGCTGCGCCGCTCAACCTCATCATATTCATCAATGGCACGCATATTCACAGGTTCCAGTTTGGTCATAGCCCGAACAATGGACGCTATACGGGTCTGCACTTCCTCAAGAGTAGGCACCTCATCGGTCAATTCCACACCCCGCTCATCAAGTTCAGACCTGAACTCCTTTATCTGTTCTGCAAGTGTGTCACGTGTGGCATTTAACGCCATCATCTGGCGCCGGGAGTTCTCCAGCCTGACCTTGACCTCCTCCAACTGCTTCTGCCATGCACTGAATTCCATTTGCAGGTCTTCACGCCGTTTGCGCATATCTGCCAGTTCAACGTCCAGTTCCTGCTCGCGTTTTGTCTTATCTTCAAGAGATAATTCCAGCTCATCTATCTTAGTACGCAGCTGTTTGATCTTCCCACGCAGATCCTCTTTCCTGCCGTCCAGTTCAGCAAGCCGTACCTTTATCCCTTCTGCCTTATCGATTGCGAATTTGGATTCGGTTTCCATGTTGTTAATGTTACCCTCAATATCCCGGGTGCGGTTCTCCAGCCTGCGTATCTCGTCCTCTATCCGCTGCGCCTGTTCGTTCAGTTCAGGTACTTTTGAACCTTTTAGCTGCTCTTCAAGCTCTCCGGCCTTATCAGTAAGTTTTGCAATCTCCTGCTCAGCTGTCTGCTTGCCATCCTCAATGCTTTCCATCTCCCCGCGCAGTTCAGCACGTCCGGCCTCAATTTCTGCCCGTTCTGCTTCCTTCTCGGTAATCAGGGCAGTCAGTCTCTCACCGCGGCTGTTGATCTCTTCTATGGCCATCTGCTTTTTGGCAATCCCGGTTTCCAGCTCCCGCATCTCTGTCTGGACCGAAGCGATGTGCCCCTCTACACTGTCCAGTTTGTTGATGGCGGCACTGCGCCTTGATTCGTATTCAGTTATCTGCTCGGCCAGTTTTATGATCTTATCTTCCTCAGTTGCTGCAAAGGACACACTGCTGCGGCCGCGACTGCCCCCGGTCATGGCACCGCTCTTCTCGACCACCTCCCCATCCAGGGTTACCATACGAAGCCCACCCATCAGCCGCCTTGCAGTGTCCAGGTCTTCCACCACAATGGTGTCCCTGAACACATAATTGAAAGCGGGTTCGTACTTGGAATCATAATCCACCAGGTTAATGGCATAACCTATTACGCCCGGCATATTAGATACATCTCGGAAACCTGAAGCACTTGACATCTTGTTCAATGGCAGGAAAGTAGCCCTGCCGCCATGCTGGCGTTTGAGAAAAGATATGGCGCGTGATGCATCTTCATCAGTATCCACCACAATGCCCTGCATACGACCGCCCGCCGCCACTTCCAGTGCAATGGCATATTCCTGGTCCACCTTCCCCAGCTGGGCGATGGTACCGTAGATGCCAGGCAGTTCCCTCATATCCTTGGCCTTTAGCACTTTCTCCACTGCATTGCTGTACCCGGATACTTCCTTAGCAGCCCTTATCCTGGCTTCAGCGGTCATATATTCCTGCTGCAATCCCCTCAGGGTATCATCCAGGTCCTTTTGCACGCTTTTGAGCTGTGCGCGGTTGGATTCAAGGTCATCCATATCACCAGAGAGTTCGGCCCTCTGCTTGTTCAGCCCTTCAATCTCCTGCTCAACATCCTCCCTGTCATCATCAGCAGACTTGATCTTCCGTTTAGAATCCTCAATCTCTTCCTCAATGTCCTTGAGCTCTGCGCTGCGCCGCCGCATGGCATCCAGCATGCGGTCCTCCTGGCGCATCAATTCGTTCTTACGGTTGCGGGCCTCTTCAAGGTCATTTTTCACCTGTGACAGTTCATCCCTGGTCTGGACAAAACGGGAATCCACTTCAGATATCTTGGTGCGAAGAATCAACAGTTGGGTGCGCTGGTCCTTTATCTCGCTGGCAATACCAAGCTTGCGATTATTCTCTTCCTCTATCTTCGATGAGAGTTCGGACATCTTCTCCTTAATACCGTCAATCTCGATGAGCCCCTTCCTGCGCTGGGTGTCCATATCAGATATCTCTGATTCGGTAAGTGTGATGGTATTCTGGCTGAGGGCGATTTCACCTTTTTTCTCCTCTATCTGCCGCTTTATGGCTATCTGCTCGTCCTCACCCATGCTGGTTATCTGCACATTTAGTTCCTTGAGTGCAGATTCCAGTTCAGTCATTTTTTCCTGTTTTTCCTGGAGCAGTGCTTCCAGTTCGCTCTCACTCTCAAGCCGTGAACTGATCTCTTCAACTATTTTATCAAATTCTTTTTGCGCATCCTTGAACTTGGAGAGCAGCATGTACCCCTCGAACCGTAATTTCTCTTCCTGCAAACTCTGGTACTTCAGTGCCTGGTCCCGCTCACGCTGCAGTTTATCCAGCTGGGTGCCAACTTCTGCCAGTATGATATCCACCCGCTCGATACGCTCCCTGACAATATCCAGTTCACTCATAGCGCGGTCTTTCTTGTTATCGAATTCTGACACACCTGCTATCTCATCGATGATCTTGCGCCGCTCATTTGCTGTCATCTGGGTGATGTTGGAAACATCGCCCTGCATCACCACATTATAACCTTCAGGAGTGATTCTTGCCTTGGCAAGGATGTTATGAATTTCGGTGAGACTTGCCGCTTTGTCATTGAAATAATAATAACTGTAATATCCCGCAGCAGTTTGGCGTACTTTCCGTGCAATCACCACTTCATCAGTATCTACCGGCATCTCGCGGTCAGAGTTGTCGAAACGTATGATAACCTGGGCATAATCTGGCTTTTTATTCCCTTCCCCGTTATAGATAAGGTCAGTAAGTTTTTCAGCACGCATTGTCCTGGAACTGGAAAGACCGAGACAAAAAAGTATGCCGTCCACAATATTGGATTTACCGCTACCATTAGGTCCAGAGATGGTAGTAAAACCATCAAAGAAAGGAATCTTTACTTTCCTTCCAAAAGACTTGAAATTCTGGAATTCTATTTCTTTTATATGCACCTAATACCTCATGATGCATTTATGCATTTTAGGATGTTTTTCACAATATATTAAGTATAACTTTATTTACTCAAGTAACTGCGAGCGTTAGTGAGCAGTTTATTGTTACAACAGTGCTATTTCTTGTATTCGATTACGACATCTTCATCTTCCCTTGCTTCAACAATGATACCGTTTTTGCGTGATGACCTTGATGTGGTATTTTCTGCTATGATAATAGCCTTATTACCTTTTTCTTTTGAAATATCTTTTTCAGGAACACGGGTATCCTCACTTTCGGCAATGATATACTGGGATTTTGGCCCGGCATTTTGCTCCGGCACGTTTTGTTTTTTGGTTTTTTGCGCGCTTTCATACCAGTTTGACAATGAATTTGTTTTGTCCGGCTGGTCAACCGGCTGGGCTGAGTTTTCAACATCCTTTTTCAGGTATTTTTTTTTCAGGTCCTGAATAATGGTTTTCTGGTCAAGCAGTTCTTTCATTACACCATCAAAGGATAGTCCTATATCCCTGACCTTTGATTCAATTGCAGAAATCCTTTTATCAAAGTCAAGGTCCTCTTTCATGCCTTCCCTCAGTTCTGCTATAATGGATTCCTTAAGGGAATCATTAAGCTCACTAATCTCCCGCTCCTTGGCCACCAACTTATGTTCCAGACGTTCAACCAGAATATCCCTATTTTCACTTATCACAGAATCCCCTCCATAAACTTCATATCCAATTTACTATGTGAGTCATGTTACTAAAATAATTTGTGGTATATATTTACAGTGATTTGGCCGCTCTTCTAGAACGGCTTTAAGGTGATACTCGCTTGCGGTCTCTTGGGAACAGCACAACGTCCCTGATGTTATCTATATCCAGCATGGTCATGATAAGCCTCTCGGCCCCAAGTCCCCAGCCTGAATGGGGCGGGATGCCGTACTTGAAAGCTTTCAGGTAGAAATCGAATCCGTCAGGATTCAGGCCCTGGTCCTGTATGCGCTGGCGCAGCAGGTCGTGGTCGTGTATACGCTGGGCACCCGAGGAGAGTTCCATGCGGGGATGCATCATATCAAATGCTTTGGTCAGTTCAGGATTATCCTCATATGGCTGGGTGTAGTAGGGTTTGATCTCGGTGGGCCAGTCCTTGATAAAATAATGCTCACCCATGACCTTGCCGATTACTTTCTCTGCACTGGTGCTAAGGTCGTCGCCCCATTCCAGCAGTTCCTTTGAGTGCTCGTTGTTGATATCAATGGCCTCGCCATAGGTCAGGCGCTTGAAAGGTGCTTTTGGAATCTCCAGTTCTTTACCAATGATCTTGAGACTGTTTGCGCAATTTTTGGCCACGCTTTCATAAACATGGACGATTAGGTTCTCCAGTATCTGCATTACATCCTCATGGTCAAGGAAACTGGCTTCGATATCGATACTGGTAGCCTCGTTCAGGTGCCGTGTGGTGTCATGTTCCTCTGCCCTGAATATGGGTCCTATCTCAAATACCCGGTCCAGGCCGCCGCTCATCATTATCTGCTTGAACAACTGGGGACTCTGGTTCAGGAATGCCTCGGTATCGAAATATGTAATTGGGAACAGGGCTGTGCCGCCTTCTGTGGCAGTAGCCACCACTTTTGGTGTATTGATCTCAAGGAAGCCTTCCAGTTCAAGGAAGTTCCTGACTGCGGACAATGTATGGTGGCGTATCTGGAATACTGCATTGACCCTGGGGCGGCGCACGTCCATGAAGCGGTTGTCCAGCCTGGTGTCCAGTTCAGCGTTCACCTTGCCTGTGGTGTCCATTGGCAATGGGGATTGGGCAGGGTTTAGCAGGTTGATGCGCGAAGGTACCAGTTCGTAGCCGCCTGGGGCTTTTGCTTCCAGTTTGACAGAACCTTCCACGAGAATGACTGATTCGCGGCTCAAACTCTTGGCGGTTTCAATTACCTGGGGGTCTATGGTCTTCTTGAACATGGTTAACTGTGCCATGCCTTCGCGGTCCCTCAAGATAAGGAACATGATGCCGCCCAGGTCGCGTATCTCGTGGACCCAGCCTGCAAGTTTTACTGTCTGGCCGTCCATTTCCTGGGTTACTTGTGATGTGTAGTGTGTTCGTCTGAATTCCATGGGTATACCTTTTGAAAATTAATAGGGATTTTGGTTATTGGTTTTGTTTTCCATTGATGTATTTATTATATAATTAAACTGCGGTATATGGGCGGGAAAACTAAGCTTGAGCATTAATTGTAATATCTCATAATTAAACGGCCTAATCAATTATTGATTTCAAATATTCTGTGTGCCCCGGCTGATAATATCAACATAGTTGGCAAAAAAATACTTTTTATATCTTTTCTTACCTGTTATTTCCCGTAAAATACCAATTTTTTCAAACTTTTTCACCAGTTCATTTACCGATACTGTGGAGATGTTCAATGTATCAACGATCTCGCTGCTGCTGACCAGTGGTCTGTCAAACAGGAAGTCCAGCATTTTCACAGCATAAATACTTGATATAGAATTTTCATACAATTTCAATATCAGGTCTTCCTTTAATTTGATTATCTCCCTGGCAGTATTTGCGGCCTCCTGTGAAGTTTCACTGACACCTGTTAAAAAGAACTTTATCCAGTCTTCCCATGCCCCCTCTGTGCGCACTTTCATCAGCAGGTCGTAATATTCATTCCTGTTGTTTTTCAGGTAAAAACTCAGATATAACAGGGGTTTTGACAGTATCTCTTTGTAGACCAGATAGAACGAAATCAGAAGTCTTCCCATCCTTCCGTTCCCATCCAGAAACGGGTGGATCGTCTCAAACTGGGCATGGATCAATGCAATCTTGACCAGGGGCGGGATGTTATCTTTTATGTGGAAAAACCGTTCAATTTCTTCCATTGCAGGTTGGACCATATCCGGTGGCGGCGGGACAAATGTTGCGTCATGTACAGAAGCCCCTGGTGTGCCGATATAATTCTGGAAAGCCCTGAATTCACCGGGGTCCAGGTTGGCACCTCTTGCGCCTTTCAGCAGTATTTCATGGATTTCTTTTATGAGTTCCAGAGATACGGGATTATTCTCCAGTTTCTCTATGCCATAATTTAGCGCATTAACGTAATTCACTACTTCCTTGATATCCTTTACATCGTCTTTTGGTGTCAGGTCAGCTTCAAATTCCAGCACTCCTTCCAGGGATGCCTGGGTTCCTTCTATCTGTGAACTCAAAAGTGCCTCTTTTTTCACATACATGGCAATGAACAGGTCAGGATTTGGCAGGACAGTGGTAATGCCATCCAGTCGTGCAAGATTTCGGTCCGCCTTTGACAATAGCGAATGAAGCTCGTCATCATATTCTATAGGGGGGTCAGGGGGCAGATTTTTCGGGATAAATGCACGATAACCGGCGGGCAGCAATTCATATGTTCCAGCTCTGTTGTCCATAAGATAACATTCCTTTACTTATCTTTACGATTCGAGTTCTAAGTTAAGTAGAGTTAACTTAAAATGAGATATACCTTTCTAAGTTAGGGTGGGTTATGTAAGATTATGTTGAAAATCTGGTATAATTCAACAAACGACAATATACTCTGAAGTATATTACTTGAAAGTATATAATTTTCAAAGGGGATAAAAGGTTAATCGATGCTGTCTACTTTGTTTTTGATTTGAGGGATTTTGAGGAATTGGTGGCTGGATAATTTGTGATGAGTAAAACGTCAGGTGTTTAAGTTAAGGATTGTTAACTTAAATTGGGGTGCGGCTTTTTAAGTAAAGTTGGGTTATGGTAGATGATGTTAAAAGTCCGCTCTGATACAACAACGGATTAGACACTCTTGAGTATATTACTTGAAAGTATATGAATTTCATAGTCACTACCCTTGATTCCGCTTCGCTCAAATCCAGGGCATCATTGGGCTGGAAGTCGGGTTGTGATGTGAATGGGGACAGAAGTGGGGTGTGTAAATGTGCATTCACCCGAGACAATTTATAATTGTGGTATAAGAAATATATCCCTTTGAAAAATGCATTGGTACATTCCAGATTCTGACTTAATCAAAATTCCAACACAAAATTTTTTCTTTTATGTCATTCTCATTCCCTATTCGTTTACATAAAGGTATTCTATCATATCCGCCATCGAAGGATAAAATATAGTCAATTTTTAAAATTTCCATAATTTGAAGGTTTGTTGCATCGACCAATCCTATTGCTGGATTCCCATCCTTATGGTTGCAAAATGGTTTCAGTTTCGTATGAATTGCACCATCAACATCTTTCGGTTTAAGATGGTAAATTTTGCAGTGTTTCAACTCTTCATAATATTTGAGAGTTTCATGGAATTTTATTCCTTTTTGTAATTTATGGAATACCTCCACGATTATATAATCAGAAATGTACAAGTCTTCGAATCCTGAAATCAAATCTTTATCTATCAGTTCATCCCAAATAATACACGCCTTGTTATGATGAGAATCTCTCGCATCTTTAAAACCAATGAAAAAACCGCTATCTACAAATAATCTCAATTTTGTCATAATACTGACTCTTTCGGTCGGTATTTTTTAGCAACTTTTGATATTGAGTTCACTGTCATTTCGGGATAAGCAGAATATATTCTTTCAAGCAGCTTTTCAGACGATAGATGATTATAATTGATTTTTACGTACTTGAATTGGGATTTGATATCATCTTTTAATCTATTCCAAAACATATCAGATAATTCTTTTCCTTTTTCAGTCAAACTGATTTTTATATAACTTGTGGATGAAGAATTTAAATTGACATATTTTGCATCTTTTAGACCATCAAGAGCTGCAAATATCGTTTCATCGAAGGGACCATAATTATCAGGTTCAAATTTGAGATCGCTTAATAAATTAGCACCTAAATCTGTTTTCTGAATAACAAACAATTCTTTCACTAGATGTGTCATACCAGGAATTGGAGTATATTTTTTCCCTTTAATATCTTCAGACCTGAGTAAGGTCAAAATTGCTAATTGTGTCGCAGATAAATCAAAATCAAGATTCATTTAAACCACTTATCAAGACTTAATGTACAATTCCCAAACCGAAAAGATTTCATTTCCGATGTTTCAACACTGATTTTATCTTTTTCTAATAAATAATCTAATAAATTATTATTTTCAATAGATTTTGGATATTCTCGAATTTCATTTATTGTCTTTTCAATATTATGTTTTTTACAAATTTTTCTGATACTATAATCAGACATTTCAGAAAGATCAGATAAATCAATATCTCTTAGTACTTGGGTGTTAATAAGTTCTTCAACTTTTTTAACATTTACCAAATCATTGATGTTTGTAAAACCATAATTTTGGTCGTTAAAAATATACTTATTAGGAGTATTTTGTGCTATAATTCTCGGTATCACATGGTTTGGACTATATGTGTCAAAGCCAAAACCAGTTCCTAACAAGTTATTTATTCGACTTGTGTTTGTTTTTCCAATTTTAAACCTCGAATTTAATCCATTGATTATGTATAACTCTTCACTTTGTTTGCTTAATTTTGATAATTCATAATGTAACCTTTCTATTGCATATCCGAAGGCACCATATTTTTTATTTTCACAATTATATCCGAAAATGCGACAACCATTGTTCCAGTATTTTTCCAATAATTTTGGGTCTATTAAATTATATGATGACGGGACGATTGCCATTATTGGAAGATTTTTTCTATCAATTGCAGCTATTTGCCTATCATGAAAAGTTTCAATCAACTTTCCATAATCATCGGAATTAGATAATGTCCCTAATAAAGGAGTAGTAATA
Source organism: ANME-2 cluster archaeon (assembly GCA_022353185.1). GTDB lineage: Archaea > Halobacteriota > Methanosarcinia > Methanosarcinales > Methanocomedenaceae > Methanocomedens_B. The sequence continues at coordinate 15,749 of JAKRWB010000072.1, forward strand.
ATAGAATTGCCAGGAGTACCCCATAAAACATCAAAAACAAACTCTTGAACATGTTCTGGCATGAGCTGATTTAATGGACGTCCCTTATCATCAGTAATTGAGAATAATATATATGGAAGAGCACCAGCCTTTTTTAATTCTAATAATCTGTTCGAAATTCTTGAACAAAATTTTTCCCCTTTTTCATCATTATTGATGTATTCATTTAATTGGCTTAAAGAGACTTTTGCATATACTTCGCCAAATGGTTTGAACTTGTTATCAATTAGCGATTCAGCTGTCTTAAGCTCTAAATTATCCGATTGATTAACTCCAATGGTTCGTGTTGGGGTAATTACGGTGTTACCATTGATTTTTACTTTACAAGAACGGATGAAATACTTCTCTTCTCTGCCGATCTCCTCGATATCCAAATTTATCATATCATTCATAAGACACTTATGTAACATCGTTTTCATTATACATATATCCAATCCACATCAGAAAAGCACATCAATCACACACCCAACCGGACATAGTCATAAATCCCCCATCCTGCAGTCACCACTATACCAACCACAACGTACCAATCCTGCATACAACCAATTTTTTAAGATTATCTCCCTGCAACAACCCCACCAAAAAAATAATCCCAGGCCCCTCAAAAGCCCAAAACCTGACTCAGAAATACCCTTTCTTATACATCAACTCAGCATTCAGCACACTGGCCCCTGCCGCGCCCCTGATAGTATTGTGCCCCATCACCATATACCGGATACCCTCACGTATCCTGCCTACAGACACACTCATACCATTGCCCGCATTCCTGTCCAGCCTGGGCTGGGGCCGGTCAGGCTCATTCCGCACAATAATGGGATGCTCAGGCTCAGTAGGCAGGTCTGAAAGACCAGGGTCAAAGTCCAGGAATGCCTGGCGCACCTGCTCGGGTGTGGGGTCGTCCCGCATCCCTACCCATAGTGCCTCCAGGTGCCCGTCCATCACCGGTACACGATGACAACTTGCACTTACATTGAAATCGGCAGGGATTACTTCGCTGCCATCGAACTCGCCCAGGAGTTTCAAGGGTTCGCTCTCCACCTTCTCCTCCTCGCCGCCGATATATGGCACCACATTCTCCAGAATGCTCATGCCAGCTATGCCACTATATCCGGCACCTGATATGGCCTGCATTGACGCTATGGTCACATTCTCAAGTCCGAACTGCATCAGGGGTTTCAGGGTCAAAGTGAACATGATAGTAGTGCAGTTAGGGTTGGTCACGATACAGCCGTCCCAGCCGCGGTTGTCGCGCTGCACATCAATCAGGCCCAGGTGTTCCGGATTGACCTCAGGTATCATCAATGGTACATCAGGTTCCTGGCGAAATGCACCCGCATTGCTGGCAACCACACAGCCCGCCCTGACAAAATCCTCTTCCACTGTTTTTGCATAGTCTGAAGGTAAAGCAGAAAACACAAGGTCTACATCAACCGCACCCACATCAACAGGCACCACTTCAACATCAGCCACTGCCTCAGGCATCTGTGACTCAAGCCGCCAGTTGGCAGCATCCCGATATTTCTTACCGGCTGAACGCCCGGACGCCGCCAGTGCAGTAATCTCGAACCAGGGGTGGTCTGCTAATGCTTCAACAAACCTCTGCCCTACCGCGCCTGTAGCGCCAAGGATACCTACTTTAATAGTTTCAGCCATGACAAAACCAAAAAATACAAAAAAATAATATTTTATCTTTACCTATTACAAGGAGATTGCACTCGTAGGACAGGCATCGACGCATAACCCACAATCTGTGCATTCATCACTTATTACAGCGATATCGTCATCATTCATCGTGATGGCTTCCTGGGGACATTCATCCACGCAGGTACCGCATCCAACACACTCGTCTGCATCTACTTTTGCCACCATGTTTTAATCTCCCTGTAATATGTAAGCCGATTTAAACAGTCAGATTAACGTACTTATTCCACCGAAATTGCTTCGGTTGGACAGGCATCCACACACATTCCGCAGTCCGTACATTCATCGGCATTAACCACTGCGATGTCGTCACTATTCATTGAAATGGCTTCAGCTGGGCATTCATCTACGCAGGTTCCGCATCCAGTGCATTCACTTACATTTACTTTTGCTACCATATGATATCTCTCCTTTCACATCCGGTCTATATATCCCGGTTTGAAATTACCAAATGAAGAGGTAAAATAAATACCTTACGATTGATGACCATCACCCCACTCAGAAAGGCTATTTAACTGTACTGCACATAAGTGAAGTGAATGAACCAAAACCGCACACTAAAGGGCACACTCGACGGCCAGACTGTGAAACTTGATGCCAGTACCAGGGAAACCCTCTATGACACCAGTTTCTACGGGCGGCCAATGGACAATTATCTGGAATTGACACTCATCGAGGCCGCATACCTTACCTATAAAAACCGGGTTACTGTCACCCATGAAAACGAAGACCTTGACTTCGAGGGCCTTATGTGCGAATCAAGTCGCAGGGAAGGCAACTTCGAAGTGAAATACATCGTCTACAAAGACCTGCGCGAGAGAGGTTACTTCATAAAACCCGGCGTCACTGATTTCAGGGTATATCCCCGAGGCGGCAAACCAGGCAAGACCCCATCCAAATATTTCATCCATGTACTCTCCGAGCGCCAGCCTGTGCCGTTAATAAATCTGGTGCACCACGTTAAAACCGCCGCCAACGTGCGCAAGGAACTGGTGATGGCAGTGGTGGACGAAGAAAGCGATATCACCTACTACGGAGTCAATCTGCGCAGCATGAAAGGAGATATGGGAACAGCCCACTCCGGTGCCGCCATCAGGGCCACCCTGCTGGAAGACAGGGTAATGGTCTGGGACAGTCATTCCTCGGATTTGCTGCACAAACAACATCTCTTTGGTAAACCCCTGGACGAAACAAGACTCCAGCTTTCACTGATCGAAGCAGCATACCTCCAGGAAAAGAACATTATAGATCTCAAGGATAGCCTGGGCGAACACGTCCTGACCCAGGCTGAATTTTCAGATATGTCCACAACCGTGGAAGCCGATTTCCCGATAAAATTGGCAGTGTACCAAAACCTGCGGGATGCGGGAATGGTAGTCAAGACCGGGTACAAGTTCGGCAACCACTTCCGGGTTTACAAGAAAGTGGAAGCCAGTGTGGGAATGAAACATTCGGAATTCCTGGTCCATGCCGTGGACAGCAACCACGTGTTCAACCTACCCCAATTGTCCCGGGCCGTTAGATTGGCAAACAGTGTGAGAAAACAGATGGTTTTTGCCTGGCAGTCGGGCGATGACATAGTATATCTGGAACTTGGCAGGATGAAGATGTAAGAACTTCCCCTGCTACTTTTCTACCAATACAACCCTGCTAAACATTGCCACCCTGCTATCATTATTGCCCTTGTCCCACTTTCTTTTTGAACATCTCGACCAGCCCGAAACAGCCTGTCAACATCATATCCCCATGCGGAGCTGCAAATTCCACATCCAGACATGAACCTGACATGATATTCCGGTTCGGCCCGGTAACTATCACAGACATGATATTCCCAAAACCCACCGCTTCCTGGATATGACAACCGTGCCCACCGTCATTGAATACCTCATCAAAATCCAGTTCACCATCACATAACCGTCTGATAAGGTCATCCAGTTTTGGTGCATCCACTGACCTGGTATGATGCTCGAACAAAGCCAGCATCCTGTTCCCGTCCACCACAGCAGCCAGGGTATGCCCGTTGCCGATGTTCACCACAGCCACAGGGCCGTCAGGGCTGCCATCCAGCGCCCCGCAAATGGCGGCAGGTCCCGTATCCATGAGCAGTACATTGTTCCCGTGCTGTTTCAAAGTCCCCATCACAGCCTGCATCCTGGAAAGGTGTAGTGGCACCCGGTTCAAATGTGCGAACCGCTCCAGTTCACCGCCCTGTTCCAGCAATTCCCTGAAATACCGGAACCTGAACACCCGGTTGCTCATATCAGGAGCTTCGCCGTGGTCCTGTACTGCCACTGCAAAGTCCCGGGGCAGTTGACTCTCGAATAGTTCCAGCGCTTTGCCAAGGGCACTGGTATCCACATCACACATATCAATATGCTCTACCCCCTCCGGTACTGTGTCCTCCTCACCCACCAGCATAACACCCATTTGTGCCACATTCTCGAGGTTATCGTGCAGGGTCAGCGCCGCCGGCTCTTCGGCATAGACTTTCAACCCTGCCCTGATATGTTCACGCACAGCTTTACCTGAGGGACCGCCCCCCATGGTAGTACCTGTCAAGAACACATCGTGCCCTGCATTTGTTGCACGGCTGATACGCCGGGCAATGATCTGTGTCTGGGATGGCAGCACCATTTTGATATTATTCTCTATGTGCTGTGCATCGTCGTACAGTAGTATGTCCTGTGTGCCCATTCCCACGTCAATAGCCATTATCTGCATAGAATAGATTAATTCATATAATCCATAGCACATAAATCTCTTCATGCCCAGGGACGATACGCCTATGCTGCACAAACAAAATGCTCCTAAAATAGTAAAATTCGCAATCATCACAGTGAGCACATCCAGGTATGAAACCTACGGCAGTGTACCTACCCCCAAGCAAGCTGATGACATATCAGGGACGGTCATGATGGACCTTATTTCGGGTTCAGGCTTTGAGGTTGTGTCATATTCACTGCTGCCTGATAATGAAGCCTTGATTACCGGTAAGGTTCGGGAACTTATGGGCTTAGACATAAATGCTATCGTCATCAGTGGCGGCACAGGCCTTGCACCTGAAGACGTGACACTGGAAGCAGTGGAACCACTTTTTGACAAAACGATTCCCGGGTTTGGTGAACTGTTCAGGATGAAAAGCCTGGAAGATGTAGGCACTGCTGCCATACTTTCCAGGGCTTCTGCGGGAATTGTGGGTAGATGTGCGGTATTTTGTCTGCCCGGCTCACCTGCAGCGGTCGAACTTGCTTTAAACGAACTGATTATTCCAGAAGCAGCCCACATTGTAAAGCACATATAACAAATGCCAACACAGTATGGTTTGTCGATACTTAATCGAAAACTTTATCGTATAATGTAATCTACATTTATGCAGATTGTAATTGATTTTAGGATTAGTGATGTGGAACTATATCCTGAAAAAGGGAATGATACGTATGCAAGGAAATCCAAACACTGAAAATAACATAGTAGGAAAACGATATACAATAAGGGACAGGGTGGCACACCAGAGCCACATGATAACTTGTGTACTGTTGGTAATTACAGGACTATATATGGCAATACAGTTCAATGCCTGTTCCCTGGGAGCATGGACCTTGATGTCGTATCAAAACCTGCGTCTGATTCATGTGGTTGCAGGTATCCTGTTCCTGCTGATTAACTGGACACTGATACCGTTCAACTTGGTTACCAGCGGTCACATGTTGCAATATATCTTCAGCCCGAAAGATGTTGTCAGGCTCAAGCAGGCTATTGTGAGCTTAATAACAGGGTCGGAATATCCTAAATATACCATATTCAATAAAACAACTGGACATTATGAAAATAAACTCCATCCAGCCTATAAACTTATGGTGATATTTGAAGGGATGGCCATTGTTTTTATTGGCCTGTCAGGTATCATCATGATAGACCTGAAATTTGGATTTGTGAATTTTGATATCGCTATATGGAATAATCTCATGGCCTGGTTGGTAGGGGATATTGCAGGTAGTGTGGCGGTATTTATCGGTATGACTGGCGTAGAATTAATCCGGACGATACACCTGTGGGCCACATACTGGTTTGTGCTAGAGTTCATAATTCATCTTGGATTTTTAGGAGTCGACCCAAGGATGACTCAATACATAAAAGCCTTATTCCTAACAGGAAATGAGACTATGAATGAGTACACAGAAATTGTTGAGGGTGCCCATGAACATAAGAAGAAAAAGCCGCTGTTTGTGTTCAAATAAACGCATGACAATTAAAACAAGCACTAATGTACCATTATGATGTGATTAAATAGAAAACTAATAATATCAGAAGGTAGAAGAGATTTAAAAAATTGAAAACGTACCTAACATATTTATATCGAGGAGGATTTCATTTGAAGCTAATCAATTGTTTGCTATTATTAATAGTAATATCCACAATGGTGGGAGTGGTTCAAGCAGAGGAACTACAGTATGATACAGTAACTAAAATGGCTGAAGACTCTGACTGTGCGGCCTGCCACGATCCGGACCCACACAAGATACATGCAACTACATCAGCCACATGCCAGCAGTGTCACGGTGCAACATTGACCGACCGTCGACCTGAGTGTAACAAATGCCACTCAGGCACTATACACAATGTACATATTAAGAAGGTGCAAACCGAGGATTGCTCTTACTGCCATACAGGACTTGAGAGTTTACATTCGGACATGATTTCAAATACACTTTGTTCCCATTGCCATGATGACCTGCTAGATGTTCACGGCGGAGGTTCAGAATCTTGTGACGCGTGTCATTTTAAAGCATCAGAAATTGTTTCACCAGTTACAGCTGTTTCCGATGTAATTGTCTGCCAGAACTGCCACGTCTCAGCAGATGTTGCAGTGCTTCATGGCGAGGCATCGAATGTGAGCTCATGTTACCTATGCCACAGACCTGGTGCCAGTGAGGTAGAGTCACTCAGTGAGATACCCCATTTCCTGCATGTTCCTAAAGTGGAATGTAGCAGTTGTCATCTAAGCCAGGATACAGGTAAGATTTACTTACCGGCATGTACCCAGTGCCACATTGTGGAGAATCTGCATGGGTATAACACCATAGCTCTCAAAACATCAGCTACAGGATTGGATTGTTCGGTTTGTCATCCTATGTTAAGTTCTGATGACGGTGATGCAACTTCAACCCCATCAACTCCTGGCGCTGTGAAACCTACTGAAGATATTGCCAATGGTGATGGAGATGGAAGTTCTGGAATTCCAGGTTTCGGAATCCTGACAGCATTGACAGCACTGACCGTATTATACGTGATAAATAGAAACAGGAATTAAATATTTCAAAACCGGGAGATAGTCCTGCTATCTTCCTTTCTTCCTTTCTTCCTTTCTTTCTTTCTTTTTTTTATATTTACTTATAACAGGTTCAGTGCCCTTCTTTTGGCTCCGATACATGCCTGCTGGAATTGTACAATAAGTGGTGTCCGGGTACCGTGAACAGTGGTATTTCCTGAAATTATTGCCTTGAATATAGCATCAACTGACGGTTCTGAGTCGATCTCAGAATATGCCCTGCCCACCATTTTAACGAAATGAGCATCGCTGTTGCCCAGCATTGGCAGCTCAAGTTCTTCTGCCATCCGTACAGCAAGGGTATTGAACCTGCCCAGTATATATCGGGAGTTCAGTGTTTCGATGGCATCCACATCCAGGTCAGAAACATCACCCAGACTTTTCGGGTAACCTTTGAAAGGATGAGGGGCCACTATCAGGCAGTCCTGTGCCCGGGCTAGCTTGATTATATCCAGTGGGTCTTTGTTTTTAGGGAACCCATCATTGTTGCCCAGCACCAGCAAGTGACCCCGGGTGGTGGTTACTTCAACTCCAGGAACCACCACCAAATCAATGTCATGTTCTTTGACTATACGCTGTGCTTCCAGAGAGCCCTCGATAGTATCATGGTCGCATATTGCAATACCGTCCAGGCCGATACTGCATGCCTGCTTCAAAATAGATTCAACAGGTGAGGCGCAGTCTTTGGAATAACAGGAATGGATATGTAGATCAATCCGCATTGGACCTTTGTTATGTTAGAAGTGTTAAAAAAGATTTCGAACATTACCTTTTTGTTCATTCAACCCCTCAAGTCCTATAACCCATCATAAGTCATAAATAATAATTAAACAATTACGAATCAAATCCCATCAACGGGTAATAATAATACATTTTATGCTATTTGGAGGAAGCTTTACTTGAAAGAAATACGTATCCACGGCCGCGGTGGACAAGGTTCTGTCACGGCAGCAGAACTGCTGGCAGTGGCCGCATTTGAAGATGGAAAATATTCCCAGGCATTCCCTGCTTTTGGGGTTGAGCGAAGAGGTGCTCCCGTAATGGCTTTTACAAGAATCAATGACAAGCCCGTCAGGCTTCGCAGCCAAATATACGAACCTGATTATGTAATCGTACAGGACCCAACGCTCATCGAAGTGGTAGACGTGGCCTCGGGTGCCAAACCTGAAGGTAAGATATTGATAAACACTGAATTTTCACCTGATACCTTCGACCTTGACACAGAGGCAGAAGTCATAACAATAGATGCAACCAGAATCGCCCTTGACATTATCGGGCGCCCTATTGTCAATACCATACTGCTGGGTGCTTTTGCCGGTGCAACAGGTGAGATCAAAGTTGAAAGCATCCAGAAGGCTGTGGTTAAACGCTTCCCCGGAAAAGTGGGCGAAAAGAACTCCCAGGCCGTGCTTGAAGCTTATAAACGCATGGAGGCGGAACAATGAAAATCACTATTGGTGGTGCGGTCGAGCCAGGTTCTACCAGGGTCAACAAAACTGGGGGATGGAGGAATTTCAGGCCCCTGTACCATAAGGACAAGTGTATCAAATGCGGGGTATGTTCCATGTTGTGCCCGGACAGCAGTGTCATTGAGCAGGAAGACAGGTATGTTGTTTTTGATTATGATTTCTGCAAAGGCTGCGGCATCTGTGCCAATGAATGTCCCAAGAATGCAATAGAAATGGTGCTGGAGGAGAAATAATATGTCTGGAAAAATGACAGTGGTAGAAGGTTCCTATGCGGTGGCACATTCTGTAAAGGTTTGCAGGCCCAATGTTATATCTGCATATCCCATCACACCACAAACACATATCGTGGAGGACCTGTCCCAGTTCATGGCTGACGGTGAGATTCCTAATTGTGAATATATTAATGTAGAGAGTGAGTTCTCTGCTATTTCTACCCTGGTGGGTGCCAGTGCCGTGGGCGCCAGAACGTATTCTTCCACCACATCCCAGGGACTGGAACTGATGCACGAGGTACTGTTCAATGCTTCAGGTATGCGGCTGCCGATTGTCATGACGACTGTAAACCGTGCAGTAAGCGCGCCCATCAATATCTGGAATGACCATCAGGACAGCATCTCCCAGCGCGATACTGGCTGGATACAGTTATATGCAGAAGACATCCAGGAAATCGGCGATATGACTGCACAGGCATTCAAGGTGGCAGAGGATAAGGATGTTATGTTGCCAGCTATGGTCTGCATGGACGGTTTCATTTTATCCCACGTATATGAACCTGTGATATTGCTGGAGCAGGATCTGACAGACGAGTTCCTGCCTACTTATAAGCCAGAGCAGGTGCTTGATCCCCGCAACCCCAAGACCTTTGGCGCTTTTGCTGACCCATCCACTTATACTGAATTCAGATACCTGCAGCAAAAAGGAATGGATGCGGCCCTGGAGAAGATCGAGAAAGCTGCAGATGATTTCAACAAGATATTCGGTCGCTACTATGGCGGGCTTATTGACACTTATGAGGCAGAAGATGCCGAAATCCTGCTCATGGCCATGGGTTCCGTTGTCGGTACCATCAAGGACGTGATAGACCGTGCCCGTAGCGAAGGTGTCAAGGTCGGACTGGTCAAGGTCAGGACATTCAGGCCCTTCCCTGTAGATGCCATCCGTAAGGCTGTGAGTGATACCGCTGTTATCGTGACGCTGGACAAGAACATCTCAATCGGGCTTAACGAAGGCGCATTGTTCACTGAAGTGAAATCATGCCTGTACAATACAGATATTAATACACCTGTCATCGGCTTCATGCTGGGACACGGCGGCCGTGACATTCCAAAGAAAAATATCAGGATGATAATTGACAAGGCAAAACAGGTGATACGTTCAGGCGTTACGGTTGAGAGTGAATATGCCGATTTACGAGGTGAACTTTTATGAGCAGACTTGCACCCGGACACAGGGGATGTGCGGGATGTTGTGATGCCATGGCAGCTAATTTTGTGCTGGAAGCAGTAGGCGACGATGTCATAGTGATAAATCCCACCGGCTGTCTGGAAGTAATGACCACACCATATCCCGAATCAGCATGGGAAGTGCCCTGGATACATTCTTTGTTCGAGAATACCGCAGCAGTGGCTTCTGGTATTGAGGCAGCCCTGCGGGCACTCGGACGTAAAGGTGATACAAAAGTCATAGCAATGGGTGGCGACGGTGCTACAGTGGATATCGGTATGGGGGCAATATCAGGCGCTTTCGAGCGCGGTGACGATATCACCTATGTATGTATCGATAATGAGGCCTACATGAACACGGGTGTGCAGCGCAGTGGAGCCACTCCATTTAATGCTTCAACCTCCACCACCCCGCCTGGCAGTCAGAGTTTCGGCAATCCCAGGCCTAAAAAGAACATGCCCGCCATTATGGCAGCACACGGTTCGCCCTATGTAGCTACTACATCCATTTCCTATCCAAAGGACATGATGCGCAAGGTCAAAAAGGCCGTTGACATTGAAGGCCCTACTTACATTCATGCCCATGCGCCCTGCACCACAGGTTGGAGGTTTGATACTTCTAAGACAGTGGAGATTGGCAGACTGGCAGTTGAAACTGCTCTATGGCCCATGTACGAGCAGGAAGACGGTGAGATAACCAAGGTCAGGAAAGTGAAACAGCCAAAGCCTGTAGAAGAATACCTGAAAGCACAGGGTAGGTTCAAGCACCTGTTCACCATGGAAGGCGGGGATGAAGCGATAGCAAAGATACAGGCTATTGCTGAATGGAATATCAAGCATTATGGTCTGGAATAGCGGAGTAGAGCCTGATTAATCCGAATAAAATACTAAAATAATGAAGGCAAAAGTCGGGTTATGAACGGGATATGAGGGGATAAACTCTACTCGACTTTTGCCTAATTTGCATTATTCTACATTATAGTTTATTAACTTTTCTTTTTGACCATATTTTTACTTAAATAAGGGGTCTTGGTTGTTTGTCCTCTGGCAGTACTGGTAGTTTCATAGTATTGATGAGCACCGGGTCTGTGACCTCTTTTGCCCGCTCCAGCAGCATCTCCTTGCCTCGCTGGGTGATGGCGAAAATGGGTATAGCAGTGCCGAACTGTGCCAGAACATTCCCTTTTATGTGTTCCCTTATGGAACCTGAACTGCAACCTGTGGTTATATCCACCAGGCTGATCAACTCCTGCGCTTCCTCGTGGCCCATACCGGTAACATGAACGCCAAAGGTGACAATCTCCACACCATGCTCTTTCTCAAGCTGGCGCATTTTCCTGACATCTGATGCACATACGACTGAAACGCCTATTCGCTTATGCCCCATATCGATGGCCTTCTCCACGCCTGCAACCTGGTCCAGTGCAGCTGTCTCAGGGTCAAGCAAGGTCCCACCTGCCTTTTTTATACGGCTAATTAGTTCTGGAATAGGCGTGGTCTCAACCAGTCCGGATATCCTGCTGCCTATGCCCTGGGCCAGGGTGGGACTGCTTGTGATAACAGTACCCGCACCTTCGCAGGCAGTTACACAGGCATCCAGTAATCCCCTGTGCAGGGCGGTCATGAAGGTCTCACTGGCCCCGAAACCCACGAAAATCTCCATCTCTATCTCCCGCAGGGCAGTGAACATACCAAAATCATCTATACGGAACTCGATGTTGCCTTTCACGGATTCGGAAGTAAATTGTGTGATGTTCCTGACCTTGGCAAAGATGGGGCAATAGTTGGTCTGGGGTAGGCCAACTTCCACGACTTTGCCGTCCTCGATTACAACCCTGGTCTTGCCCAGGGCTTCCATAACATGTCTGTCTTTTCTGGGGGGCATAATTCAACTTCCTGAATAGTATTAATGTTCAACTCCATGAATAAGGGGTCTACCGCATTCAATGCTTTCGAACTGGAATGTGGTCTGGGTTATGCTAAACTTCTCTTCCAGCACCTTGTTGATGGCATCAATTAAATCGGCAGTTTCACTTACCTGCATATCGCCCACCAGGACATGGGCGCTTAAGGCATGTACATTGGAACATACGCTCCACAGGTGGATATCGTGAATATCCTCTATGTCCTCAATGGCATTCACTGCCTCGACCAGTTCATTGATGTCAATGTGCTTTGGTGCGGATTCCATTAGGATGTGGACCGAATCGGTTATGAGCCTGACAGAACCGAACAGTATGACGGCCACAATTACAAAACTCAGCACCGGGTCGGCAATTGAATTGCCAGTGAATAGGATGATAAGGGCACCTGCAATGACAGCTACGCTGCTCAGGGTGTCGCCCAGGGCATGCAGGTAGGCCCCCCTGACATTCAGGTCATGGTGCCCGTGAAGCCGTGTGATCACCCACAGGTTGACCAGCAGACCAATGGCAGCTACTATTAGCATCTCCATCCCCCGGACCTCAGGCGGTTCCAGCAAGCGGAAGTACGCCTCCCTGGCGATGAATACCGAGATGATAATTAATGTGACCCCATTGATAAGCGCGGAAAATATCTCGAGCCTGTGGTAACCGAAGGTCACATTGTGGTTGGACGGCCTCTTTGCAATCTGGATGGCGGCATAGGTAAGGACCAGTGCGAACACGTCCATGAACATGTGGGCTGCGTCACTGAGCAAAGCAAGGCTGTTGGTGTATAACCCGCCCGCAACCTCCAGGATGAAGATAGAGAAGGTGGCATAGATAGCATACTTTAGATTTCTCTCTGTCATGTTTGAGCTGTAGTTATGGTCGACATGCCCGCTCATAATCCAATATATAATAATATTCGGTAATACCCATTTCCTAAGTTTTATATCGAAAAAGCGCGGTCTTTCATAGTGATGATACAGATAAACACCCCATCCCGGCTGCATTTCACTCTTATCGACCTGAATGCGGAATTGGGAAGAGTGGACGGTGGTGTGGGGTTGACGCTGGACGACCCGTCTATGAGGTTGTCGGCCAGGGAGACAAACGAAGGTGTGTTCGTAACCGGCAGCGGTGACCTTGAGCGTATTAAATCCGCAGTCAAACTCCTGATTCCTGAAGGTGAGGGTATCCTTATAAAAGTGGAACAACCATACCCAGCCCATGTGGGGTTGGGCAGCGGGACACAGAGTGCACTGGCTGCGGGCTGGGCTGTCAACCTTACGTTCGGGTTGGGCCTGAGCGTGCGTGATGTGGCCGCTAAGGTCGGCAGGGGTGGGACATCTGGTATCGGAGTAGAGGCTTTCGAGCACGGCGGTTTCATTGTGGATGGCGGACACCGTTTTGCGGATAAGGGTACATTCTCTCCCTCGGCTGCCAGTAAGGTGCCGCCCGGGCCCGTGCTGTTCCGGCACGATTTCCCTGACTGGCCACTGGTTGTGGCTATACCTGACCTGAAAGGGGCTTCGTCCCAGCGCGAGATTGATATTTTCAAGCAATACTGCCCTATACCCCTTGGTGAAGTGCAGGCAGTGTCCCATATAATATTGATGAAGATGCTGCCCGCCATTATCGAATCTGACATGCAGGGTTTTGGGGATGCAATAAACCGTATCCAGGAGGTGGGGTTCAAGGAGCGGGAGGTGGGCCTGCAGACTGATGAGGTCAGGCGCTGTATGGATATTATGAAAGAGCAGGGTGCATATGGAGCAGGCATGAGTTCGTTCGGGCCGGCGGTTTATGCTGTGGCTGAGGACCCGGGGGAAGTGAAGAAAGCCGTGGCCGAATTCCTTGATTCAACTATTGGGGGGCAGGTTTTTGTTACCGGGGCAAGGAATACAGGGGCAGAAATAACGGTTAAGTAAGGGGGGGCTTCTGCCAACAATTAGAATAAATACACAATGACAGTATAAATTATATACTTTACACACGATTATTATAATTGTGAGTAAAATTATACCGTTCGTAAACAGAAAAAGAGAACTATCCTCCCTAAATAATATTTTTAATTCTGACCAGGCTGAATTAATATTAGGTTATTCCATTACAGGTTCTGCAAAGACCACAGTACCTGATATGCGCTTTACCTTGGCCTTGACAATTTCCTGTTTGGTTGCGCCGGTAATATACACAATATACTTGTCCACTTTAGCAATACCGTCGCCCTTAGAACCCACGCTCTCGATTTTGAATTCGTAGACCTCGCCCTCTTCCAGCGCATCTCTCTTCTTCTCCATCGTAGCTTTTCTCTTCCTGACCGGTCGGTGAGCGCCACACGCATCGCACTTTAGCATCATTACACGGTCAGACTTTACCAGTTTAGTATCAGGGCGGCCACATTCAGAGCATTTCACATATTCATCAACATAGGATTCGACCTGCTCAGCAATAGCCTCAACACTGAACTTGCCCTGGAAAACAGCATGTTGGCCGTTAATCTTGCCAGCAGTTCCTAATTCCCTGGTCAGGGACTTCATCAGGTGGTCAGGGTCTCTATTCAGCACATCCGCTATCTGACTGAAGTTCTCAAGAACAGTAGCTTTCCCTTCCGAGAACGTCTTTGGCTCCGGTATTACGAACCTCTCATCAGTAGTCTTTATATCGGGCATCAATTTATACGCCCGATCCAGATATGCTTCGTATTCACCCATTATTTCACATCAATATGTATTACACAAACTTTTATTAATGGATCAGTTTCTGCCCCTCATCCACCACAATCTTTACCGGGGTTGAGAGTTTCATTCCGCACCGCCTGAGTGCATCTTTAGCGGTCAGGAACCCTTCCTGATTGGTTGAGATAGTAAAAATCTTCTGGCCTTTTCTGACCTTTGCCGAAACGCCTACAGGTTTACCAAAAGCCTGGCGCATACCCTGGCTGACCCTGTCAGCACCCGCACCAGTAGCCTGTTTATTCTCCCTTATGACTTGGAATGGATGTACTCTGAGCTTTATGTGGAAGTTCTGAACCCCCACCATCTTGACCAGAAGCCGGTTAGCAGTAATCCTGCCCGCTTCCAGTGCACCGTCACGAATCTGGCAAGATTCGTCAGCTACCAATGATAACTTTATAGGGAACTCTGCCTTAAGATTCCCCATATCATAATGGACTATTTTATTCCCTGGCACACCACCCATATATTTCCTTTTGGTGTATGATCTTCTGCTGTTATAATTACGAAATGTCTTTGCTGGTCTTTTTCCTGCCATAATGAATGTCCTCCGAATTAAATCTAAGAGTATGAAATTTAACAATAATATGCGGTTTCCCTTAATAACCTGACGGCTTATAAGCTTTTGGAGACGTGCAATATTATTATGTTTATGTCGTCAATAGGGCATCTGTAACCCATCTTTGAGAACTCATTTTTTGAGAGAAATTTACTCAAATATGGGTTAGGAAAAAAAGCCCGCCTTAACGATCCAGGATGAGTCTTTCCCATGCACAACCAGACATTAAAAAGCACTATCGATCATAATGATGGTAAAAACCAATCGCCACAGCCAATGTGATTAAAGTAATGGAATTAGCTGCTATAATGATATTATCCTTAAGATGGAGTCCATAAAGAGCCCACAGAATTACCCCTGCGCTAAACTGGTATAAAGTGACAATACTAACGTCCTTTGCAGACCGTGTATTTTTCATTTTAAGTATCTGAGGAACAAATCCGAATGTGGTTAGCAAAGCGGCCAGAATCCCTATTATATACCATTCCATATAGAGATTAATGTTCAATTATATATTTGAGACTATCTTCCTTTTTACCAATCCTGGCCATGTTCCCGGACAAAAGAGAAGAAGGGAAAAGTACATTCCTGAAAATCTGCACCCGACATCACAAGTTTGGGAAGCCCCTGTGCAATCCCAACCCCCGGGCCATATCCAGCACAACATTATACTCTTCCACAAAGGGAGGACGGCTTATCTCCTTAAACTCAAAAGCTTCATAACTGGGCCTGTACTGGAACATGATGTTCACATAACTATCCTTTGATATCTCACTGGCAATGAACTCCAACACTTTCAGACTACCTGCCTGTTCGTTAGGCAGCAAAAGATGGCGTATCAACAGCCCATGCCAGGCAATGTCCTTCTCTATCACAAGGTCCCCCACCTGGGCGTGCATCTCACGCACAGCATCCCTGGATACCTCAACATAATCAGGAGCATCACTGTACAGTTTTGCACTCTCTTCATCGCCGTATTTCATATCAGGCATATATATGTCAATAATACCATCCAGCAGCTTTAGAGTCTCCAAACTCTCGTAACCGCTGCAGTTATACACCACAGGTAGTCTCAAACCCTTACGGGCAGCAATAGCAATACTCCTGACAAGCTGAGGAGTATAATGAGTAGGTGTGACCAGATTGATGTTGTGGCACCCTATACGCTGGAGATATAACATACTATCTGCAAGTTGCTCCGGTGTCATGGACACGCCTTCACCCCCGTGACTTATCTCACTGTTCTGGCAGTACACGCACCTCAGGTTGCAGTTACTCAAAAAAACAGTGCCTGAACCCCCAAGACCTACCAGAGGTGCCTCCTCCCAGAAATGAGGCTGGGCTGAGGACACAACAAGATTGGCATCTGCCTTACAGTATCCCATCTCACCCTGCAACCGGTTCACGCCGCACTTCCTGGGGCAGATTTCACATTGCTCAAGTGAGGCATATAATTTTTCAATACGGTCGTCAATTTCCCCGCTATCAACCAGGGCCATATAGGAAGGTTCAAAGTCCATGCTTACCCATTACTCCATACTCTTTGTTTCCGGATCACCTTCGCAGGATCATGGTCCTGAGACGGTCTGCTGCCGTACCTGCACTATCTGCAATATTACCCATATCCCGTACCAGGTTTATCATGTAGAACACGCCCGTCCCACCCAGTTCAGTTTCATACTTAAAGATAGTGTGCTGGAGTTGTCTCTTGGTGATGTCTGCCTCATGCTCCAGTTCTTCCACCAACGGGACTTTTTTCAATATCTGTTTTATCTCCTTCTTGCTGAAGGATGTTTCCAGCAGTTTGGCAATATCATCAACCATATTCTCATAAGCATCAACAGTTTTAACTATCCTTTCCATCAATTCCAGCAGTCCTTGGTTTAACTCCAACGGGAGTTCAGTCTCCCTCATGGTCAGCCAGTGTGCCGTATGATGAGCATTATCGGCTATTGAATCCTGGGGTTTTAAGAAAGAGAGCAGGTCATTGGGGTCCACTGGCAGCATCATCGAACTGGGTATCAATTTGCGTATTGTCTGTTTGATAATATCAGCTTCATACTCTATAGCTGAAATCTCTGTGTTCAATGTTTGCACTGCTAAAAAATCCCCTGTACAATACGCATCAACAGACTCTTTGAGTTTATGAACTGCCTGTACACCTTTTTCCGCATGGCTATGGACGGGTTTGAACGGGGATTCCCCGAAAATCCCGAGCACTGACCTGATATATTCGATAGGCATTAAAATAGTACCTCCATCAAAACGGCAAATATTATTCCTGACGTCAGGGCAGCCACCGGAACCGTGATTACCCATGATATGAATATTTTCCTGATAACACTTAAATCAACCGCCGCAAGACCTCCTGC
>JAKRWB010000073.1 GCA_022353185.1 ANME-2 cluster archaeon
CGCCGGCACACCCAATCGCAGCAGAGCTGCGGGGCATGACGTGCCGTCGCTTAACAATTCAGTTTTTATTTGAAATCTAAATGTTTCATTTGCTTGCAACCTTCTTATTCTTCTTTAATTTGATAAACACAGTTGCATGCATGTTTTAACTCAGTCATATATGTCAATATGTACTTTCGGTTAAAAGTTGATACTACGGTTTGTCCCAACCGCAGCAGAGCTGCGGGGTATAACGATTGAGATTAATGGAATATATCAAACTTGGATTTAATTGGAATTCTTCATCCCACAACAGTAAGACCTGACACCTTAATCGTAGGTGTGATAATATTACCCAGACATCTGGCATCACGTCCTGCACCCGTGATATTTTGTAGCAGCTGGAACATATTGCCCGATACCATCATGGACTTGATCGGGCTCTTTATTTCTCCGTTCTCGATCACAAATGAATTGCGCGCCTCCACGCTGAAATCCCCTGAGATGGGATTGGCTGTATGGGCACCTATCACTGAACCCACCAGCATACCACGGCACGTATCACCCACTATGTCGCTGGCAGGATATTGAATAAGTAGGTTGCGCACATCGATGGTCGTAGTCTGGGCATAGTTGTTCCTCACCGCGCTGGCCGTCGACTCCACACTATCCTTGCCTGCCGTATAGGTATCGTACAGGTATGTACCCAGCACACCATCCTCTATGATACGGTTGGTCCGGGACGGAGTGCCCTCGTCATCTGACCGGGCAGAACCAATACCGCCTTCCAGTAAGCCGTCATCAATGATATTCAATCCTTCGACGCCTATCTTGCTACCCAGTTTGCCTGTCAGGGCTGAACGCCCTTTCTGGATATTCTCAGCACTCAATGACGGCAGCAGTGTACTCTCAAGCAGATCTGCAATTGCAGCAGGTTTTAGCAAAATATCAGTCTTACCACTATCCACCTTCACACCACCTACTGACGCCACCGCCTGTTTGGCAGCCCCTTTACCTATATTATAAAAATCAATATCAAGATTTCGAGAAATATCAAACTCGTATGCTGTGGACATTTCACTGTCTTCCCCTGCCCGGCAATCCAGCATTCCGTCTATCCTGCTGGTATGCTCCACCATCTCCATGCCGTTGGAGTTCAATATAAAATAACTGGAACCTGAACATGAAAACCTGCCCGCTGTGGGTACCGCATCATTGACCGTTGCCGCCCCGTCCACCATCCTCAGAGCCAGGTCGATGCAGGTATCTATATCCATTTCTGCAACCTTTGGGTCATGAATACCAGCAACCGGTGCATATTCCGATATCCCTGGCAGTCCCTTCCAATCAGGGTCACTGTCACGTACCCGTGCCGAACTAACTGCCGCCTGAGCAGCATCATTGAGCCTGTCAGGGTCATTTGTGGATGAAAAACCCACTGCTCCATTCACCACTGCCTTAATACCTAGACCCCGGGTATATCCTTCCTTTGCCAGGTCCACCTTATCCATCTGGATATCCACATGAACTCCCCTGCCTGTGAGCCCGAATACCTCTACCTCATCAGCACCCGCCTGTTGTGCAATGCGCAATGCTTTCTCTGCCAGATCAAATATGACATTAATGTCATTGCTCATCCGCTACCACCCACTAATGCCTCAGACACCAGGATATGTGGCGACCCGTCACAAACAGGCACTGCCTGCCCGCCTTTACCACACCTGCCCGAATTCATCTTCATATCACCCGCTGCCAACTGCACGTTTTGTAGTATATCCAGGATGTGCCCGGACAGGGAAACATCACGCAGCGTTGTGGTCAGTTCACCATTCTCCACCATGTACCCACGCTCAGCATTGAACTGGAACACACCCTCGCCCGGGTTCACCTGACCTCCCCGGCTGCCTATCAGATATACACCATCCTTCATCTCAGCCAGCATTTCATCAAAACCCGAATCCCCGTTCTCAATATAAGTATTACTCATCCTGATAATGGGACGTGACAGTCCCTGGGACCGGGCATGTCCGGGCAGGCCTGTACCAGGCAAAAGCGCTGCCGTTTCCCTTGAATGTAAATACGATTTGAGCACGCCGTCGTCAATCACAGTAGTAGCTACTGATTCAACTCCTTCATCATCCATAGGATAATACCCAAAACCATGCATGGACGGGTCATCCATTACCGTTATGCAGGGTGCGGCTATCTGGCTGCCCACCTTGCCCGAAAGAATGGAATTGCCCTCTACCACGTGGTCTGCCTCCACAGCATGACCCACAGCCTCATGAATGAACACACCGGCCAGTTCCTGGTCCAGTATCACAGGCATCCTGCCGCCTTTGGGTACTTTTGCAGATAACAGTTCCACAGCTGTATTACCGGCCTCCTCTGCCAGTTTCAGCGCATCGTACTTGTCGAACAGTTCATATCCGCACACATCGAACTCGCTTCCCCTACCCATCTGGAAAATACCGTTTTGGGATGCCACCGCAGTAATCGCAAACCCTGTCCTGACCAGGCTGTACTCGGCTTCCACACCCTCAGAGTTACTGTATTCCACCATGAGCTCGCTCTCTGAATAAAGCACGGTGGTACTTGTCACGTCAAGTACCTTTGCCCTTTTGTGCATCTCAAGCAGCAGTTCAACCTTTTCATCAATGGGCACATCATTGGGGTCTTTTCGGGCAACAGGAATATCATGTAACCGGGGTGGCTCGACATTAGCCAGTCCCTTGCCTTTCCTGGGCGACTTTGCATGAGTCTGGCTGGCAAGTTTCACTGCCTGCTCAAGTGCACGGGTACTGTCTTTCGTATCGTCTGAGGATACAAAACCCCATGAACCATTAACCAACGCCCTGCATGACATGCCTTGGGTAAAATTATTCGATATCTGCTCTATCAGCCCGTTGTCAATAAATACAGAACGGCCTATGCTCCTCAATACCCTTATGTCATGGAAATCTGCCTGTAGCGCTGCCAAATGCATCCAACCTTTTATTGTACCAGGCTCGGAGTTCCTATAACATTGTCAGTGAGGGTCAGATTGAACCTTGGGAACAATGAAGCTTTCTTTATCTTCTCTATCAGGTGTTCCTTTTCTTTTCCCACCATGGATATTTCCAGCACTTCTGAGATATTCGATACAGGGACAATCTTTATCTTATCCTTGAACTCATCCTCGATCATCACATCACCCATATTGGACCTGGGGATGATGATGGTCTTGATGCCTGCCTGTGCAGCCGCCTCTATCTTATAGGTCACACCGCCCACAGGGAGCACGTCACCCCTAACTGACAGCGAGCCGGTCATGGCCACTGACTGGTCCACAGGGATGTTCTCAAAAGCTGACAATACAGCAGTGGCTATGCTGATAGAAGCACTATCACCTTCCACACCCTCGTAAGTACCTATGAACTGGATATGTACGTCCATGGTCGTGGTATCTTTACCGCTGACCTTCTTGATAAGGGCAGATACGTTATCCACCGCTTCCCTGGCTATCTTCTTGAGCATACCTGTGGCAATGATGCGTCCTTCAAAACTGGACTGGGAGGGTGTTACTTCAGCCATTATGGGAAGTACTATACCTGAATCACTGCCCATTACTGCCAGGCCGTTTACCCTTCCTACCATAGCACCTTCGCGTTCGAACATCTGGTAATCCTTTCGCCGCTCAAGGTACTGGTCGGCCAGTTGCTGCTCTACCGAGCGGGCAATGTTCTTGGCCTTTAGCACATGTTCGGCACAGGTCACTTCTGCCCCTTCAGCGTGGGCAATATCCCCGGCGACCCGTATCAGACCGCCCAGGTCCCTGAGCTTCAGGGTAAGATGCCCCTTCCTTCCAGCGCGCCGCCTGGCTTCCCGGATTATTTCTTCCACAGCACTCTTGTCAAAATGGGGTATCTTTCCATCCCTCTTGATCTCCTGTGCGACGAACCTGACCAGTTTTTTCCTGTTATCGGCAGTATCAGGAATGACATCGCTCATATAAACTTCATAACCATACCCCTTTATCCTGGAACGCAGAGCAGGATGCATGCCTCTTAAAGCATCCAGATTGCCTGCCGTGACCATGATAAAATCACATGGTACAGGCTCTGTCTTCACCATTGCGCCCGAGGAGCGTTCACTCTGGCCCGTGATAGGAAATTCCTTCTCCTGCAAAGCTGTCAACAGGTTCTGCT
>JAKRWB010000695.1 GCA_022353185.1 ANME-2 cluster archaeon
AAGTTTGTTGATATTTTATATTTTGGTTTATTTAACTATTTTGAACCGTTGTGCACTTTTATGAATGTTTTTGGATGGTGTTGAACAATTAAATACTTTGTCAACTGAAATAACCTATTTATACGTGAACATTCAAGTAGCAACTGTTCGGGAAAGGTCCCAAAACCACCGGACAAAATATTCTGTTTCCACCCATAAGACAGAATCGGTGTGTGGGAAACCACACACCCACATTTTTATTTCCTACGTCATTAGTGATTATCTGGATAAAACAAATCAATATTTTAATATAGTCATCGTACCGGCCCTGCCTATCAGGAAATAGACAACCCCACTCAAATCTTTTATTCTAACATGTACATAACATATCAATTAAGTAAATGCCCTCAGACAAAGTCATATTCGGGATAGATATTGCAAAAGGCTCACCGGGTGCAAAGCAGCATCCCAGGTATGCGGTGGCAATACTCACCGGCTCTGGTATTGAACATCACAAAATGGTAAGCCTGCACAAGATCATAAGAATGGTCTGGCAGCAAAGACCGCATATACTGGCAGTGGATAACTTCCATGAACTCACACCAGGCAGGCAGGACCTCATAGCTTTAATGAGAAAATTCCCCCCTGGCACCAGATTGGTACAGGTAACTGGGGGCGAACACCCCAAATCTCTAACAAGCCTTGCCCGCAACCACAACTTATCCTTTGATAGGTTGGACCCAAACCAGGAAGCCGAAACCTGTGCTGTACTGGCATCAATGGATGTGGGTGCTGAAGTGCTGTTGTTTGAAGATAAGACCTATATCAAAGTGAGCCGTGCCCGTTCACTGGGACGGGGCGGGTGGAGCCAGAACCGGTACAGACGAAAAGTGCACGGCCACGTGCGCCAGAAGACTCGAGAGATAGAAGATACACTGCGCACCCTGAACAGGGAGCAGGACCTGAATTATTCATCAAGCATCGTCAAGGGTTTCGGTGGATATGTGAGAGGTGAGTTCCTGGTGGATGCCCCACGCGGCTGTATCCCCATAAAGCAGACAAGGTTGGGGGACGTGCAGGTCAGGGTGCAGGACGTGGAACGAGATGCTCTAGTGTTTTGCTCCCTCAAGGAAAATAAACGAAAAACCCTGATCGTGGGTATCGACCCGGGCACCACCACCGGACTTGGTATGCTCGACCTTGAAGGCAACCTGGTCAAATCACACAGTGGCAGGGGGATGTCAGTCTCTGATATAGTTGAAATGATAGCCCGGTATGGCAAACCCATGATAATCGCAACAGATGTCAGACCCATGCCGGGTACTGTGGAAAAGATACGCCGTTCTTTCAATGCCATACCCGGGGAACCCGACGAGTCCCTATCTTCTGAATACAAGATAAACCTGGCAAGACCATACGGTTACAGGAATGATCATGAACGTGATGCCATTGCCGCATCAGCCCATGTGTTCAGGCGGCACAAGAATAAATTTGAGGAGATACGTAAAAGGATTCCACCCGGCATCGATGCTGATGAGGTTATAGTCCGGGTCATGAAAGGTGACACCATAGATAGTGCTGTTGCCGGATTAAGTGGCAGGATTGTGGTTTCAAAACCACACGTGGAAGAACCCGCCATCCAGGAACCGGATGAGGTGACGGCAGACCTGAGAAAGACCATAAAACGTCAACATGGAACCATTAACAGTCTCAGGACATATCTGGATGAACTGAAATCCGAGATAACCACAAAAAAGCACAGGATATCAGCGCTTGACAGAAAGATAAAAAAGTTCAAATCAGATTCCTATGCAACCCTACGCAAGTCAAAGGAGATGCGCATCCGTGATGAAAAGATACGCAATCAGGAACATGAACTACATCACAAGGACAGGCGAATTGAAGAACTCACCGAATTGGTGGAAGAACTCAAACGGCTAAGGAACCTGGAGATAAGCGGACGCGCCATCCCCGTTAAAGTAGCAAGCGCCTTCACAAAAGAAGCAATAGCTCATGTAAAAGAGCAATACGGCATCAATGCAGGGGATGTACTGTTCTTCAAGGATGCCAGCGGCGGAGGTCCCGCTACTGTGGATATGCTATCCCAGGCTGGTGTTATGGCTGTAATATTCAGGGGTGATATGGCACATAACGCCCAGGAAGAGTTTCTTGAAAAAAACCTGCCTTTTTTTAATGTAAAGTCGGTACCTGTCAATTATCTGGATGACATGGGTGTAGTAGACCCTGATGATTTCAATCCTGCTTTTGAGAAATTTAATGAGGAATCAAAAGCCAGAAAGCGAAAAGAAAAGGAACAATTGCTCAGCAGCCTGGTTGAAGAATATAAAAGTGAAAGGCGGCGGGGTATTGAGTAAACATTATTTAATAATATTACAAGTTTTGTATTTAATCTTAATCGTTATACCCCGCAGCTCTGCTGTGGGGAGCTTCATTCGTGCTGGAACGAACAACATATATAGTACTTACTTCAAAATATATTGAAGATGAGTTCAAGTAACAATCAAACTATTATTTTTTCCACCGAAGATGGAATGGTGGCACTGGATAGTCCGGTTAAACTTAAAATACTCGAATTTATCGGAAGTCAGTCCCGGTCCTTTGACGAGATAGTGTGTGACTGCCTGAAGGCTAAATCCACAATTTCTGTACATCTGAAAGACTTGATTGAACAAAACCTGATTCAAGAACACAAGGACATTAATGATAAGAGGAAGAAGACATTTTCCCTGAACACCCAGTTTATCGCTTACTCCCAGGCACCAATCCAGAATAGTTATGACCTGATACTTGACAAGTTGATAACATCTGTGGACAACGAACTGGATTTTTTTAAAACTATGTGCCATACAGTCAGGTATGGACTGGAAGCATATGGCGTGAACCCAAAGCCAGTCATGAAAATGATAGGTAATGATATAGGAAAAAAACTATCAAGCCTGTTCGTCTCAAACTCCGTGGATGACTTGCTGCGGGAAATAGCTGATTTCTGGAAGTCACATAACCTCGGTATTGTGGAAATATCTGGACATGATCCATTGACCTTAGTTGTGCATGAATGCTTTGACTGCTCGGATATGCCTGATGTGGGGCGAAACCTGTGTACACTTAGTGAAGGACTGCTGGAAGGTATTTTTGATGGCAGCCTGAACCTTAATATTCAGGTGGAGGAAGTAGAATGCTTCGGTACCGGTTACGACCACTGCAAATTTAACATAAATATACTTGATTGAAAAACAATTTCAGACGTACCGCTGCCCATTATATTCTTTTAATTCAACCCAGTGCTCACTGATGAGTGCCTGAAGCCGGTCCACACCATCCTGTGGCAGTGCCCGGTAGCGTCCCTGTAGTTTTAAGAATTCATCAATTGGTTTGAGTTCACTAAAGTCCTTGTTCAGGGTCAGCACCCCGTTCTCTATTTCGTACAATGGCCACATTCCGCATCGAACGGCAAGTTTGGATACCTTTATGGTCAGCCTGGGATCATAATTCCACCCGGCAGTACATGACCCCAGCAGTTCGATATATGAAAATCCATCCCTCTCTTTGGCCCGGTTCAATTTATTCAGGAAATCGACTGGATAGGCCAGGGATGCTGTAGCCGCATATACTCTGTGGGCACCCATGATCTTTAACATGTTCTTGTTAACAACAGTAGTACCGATGGGATTATCCTTGCTTCGGGGTGTGGTCTTGGTCTCGCTGCCATAGGGCGTTGCCGTTGACCACTGGAAACCCGTGTTGCCAAATGACTGGTTGTTGTAGCAGATGTAAATTATGCGCTCGTTCTTTGTCGCCGCTGCGGACAGTGATGCAATACCAATGTCATAAGTAGCACCATCCCCGGCATAGCACACCACGTTCATATCCCTGTTTCCCAGCATATCCAGTCCGTGCCTGGCCCCGGCAGCAGTTGATGACGCATTCTCAATTGCGTTGTGTATCCAGCTGGCCTTTAGTGGTGTGTTGGGATACAGGGGCAGCAGGGTCATGCAACCCGCGGAATTGACGATAATGGTTTCAGGTCCAAGTATTTTTAGTGCCAGTTTCAGCCCCAAGGATGGACCGCATCCAGCACAAGCCGATGAGCCGCCTGTAAAATAATCTTGTTCCGGCAGGTCCCTGATACTTTTAAACTCCTGCATTACAATCCCTCCATATCGTTCACATTCACATCGTTCCATTCCACTCTGGGTCGCCCCGTTTCAAGGTCGTCCATGAGTTTTCGTGTAATCTCCTTGACTTTATGCACGGTCTGGGGATTACCCCCCAGCCCCACCACAAAACTGGATACCAGTGGCCGCGTGTCTAAATGGTATAGCGTTTCAACTATTTCTGGCAACATGATACCGCCCCTGCCTGGTGCTACGTTACGGTCTATCACTGCCACAGCTTTTGCATTTTTCAATGCCGCAGCAATGGCTTTGGCAGGCCATGGCCGTATTACCCTGAGCCTGAGCAGTCCTACCTTAATGCCTTCTTCATCCCGCATCTCCATTATAGCAGCTTTTGTTGTGGTACTCATTGAACCCTGGGTGACAAGTACCAGTTCGGCATCATCAAGCATGAACTCATCCACCAGATGGTACCTCCTGCCAAATATCCTGTCAAAATCATCCATGACCTCTTCCATTACTTCAAGGGCATTGCGGGCTGCTACATGGTTCTGAGCCCGGAAAAATGTATATTCATTAAGTACCGGTGGACCCACAGTAACAGGCCTGTCCTTTGCAATAGTATGGTTTGGAGTGTATTTTGGCAGGAATTCCTCCACCATTTCAGGGGAAGGGATGGTGATAGGTTCATCAGTGAATGAAAGCACATACCCGTCCATATTGACCATGGCCGGCAGCAATACCCGCGGGTCTTCTGCAATGCGGTATGCCTGAAGCATCATATCCAGCACTTCCTGGTTGTTCTCTGCATGAAACATAAGCCATCCGCTGTCCCTCTGGTCAAGAAAATCGTTGTGGTCCGACCACAGGGTCACGGGCGCGGACAATCCTCTGGATATGTTTGCCATCACTATGGGCAGGCGCATCCCGGCTGCAATGTACAATACTTCGTGCATTAACAGCAGCCCCTGGGATGAGGTGGCGGTGAACACACGCGCACCCACGGCAGCCGCACCCACAGCTGCACTCATGACCGAATGCTCGGATTCCATCCTGTCAAAATATGTACCAGGCAGATCCCCGTCCGAGATCCACCCAGCCAGGGTTTCGATACACTCGGTCTGGGGTGTGATAGGGAATGTAGGAATATAATTTGGCCGGACCAGCCTTGCGCCCCATGCAGCAGCTTCGTTGCCGGTAACCAGTGTCTGTTTCATGTTGCCTCCTTCTCTTCAGTCATGGCATCAGTTGGACATTCTTCCACACAAATCATGCAGCCCTTGCATGAGGTCAGGTTGATAGTGGGACCGTCCGGGGTCCAGTTGATGGCAGCGTCAGGGCAGTAAGTGTAACAAATCTTGCATTTAGTGCATTTCTCACTGTGATGCACGGGGCGGACCAATCTCCATGAGCCCCTGTTGATTTTTGCTGCACTGCCCGGCTCTTTAATGATGGGGATGCCTTCAATTCCTTTATACGGCAACTCTTCTTCCCTCATTTTGCCACCTCGTAGCATTTTTTAACTGCGGTCTTGTTGGCTTCGATCAATTCTTTTGGATAATGGGAAAGCTCTTCTTCTATGGCCCAGTCCAGGGCATCAATCGAAATAATATTCGTGAACTTTGCCAGTGCCCCCAGCATGGTAGTATTGAATATCGGTTTGCCGATGGTGTCAAGGGCAATGCTTGTGGCATCCACGTGCTTTACTGCTGCAGGTGTGTCAACGGCAAGCTCATGTTCCGAGTTCACCAGCAGTAAGCCGTTCTCAGCCAGCCCATCAGCCACATTGACCAGGTCCAGCAGCGTCCTGTCAAGAACCAGCACAACATCCGGGTCGTCCACATATCCCCGCTCCAGTATGGGTTCGTCGTTTATCCTGACAAAACTCATCACTGGAGCACCACGACGCTCTGCACCGTACAGGGCAAAATCCTGGACTTGCTTTCCCATTTTGAAAGCAGCCAGGCCTATCATTTTGGCAGCCTTTTTTGCCCCCTGCCCTCCCCTGCCATGTATGCGGATTTTATACATCTTTACAGCAAAGGTAATTGTTACATCATAAAATTACCGATTATGAATAATAACGCAAAAATTGGTACCATGCTTGAATAATGAACAGGGTTACTGAATACGGATAATAATCAAAGTTACTGAAAAAGAATAATGGAAACGATTACTGAACAGGAGTATTAAACAAAGGGATAGAAATGTAGTAAAAAAAGAAATTAAACGTACCCTGCAGGGTACGTTTTAGGTTATATTTATTCTTACATCATTCCGCCCATGCCGGGTGGCATACCGCCGCCGCCCATCATCTCAGGGGGCATATCGCCTGGACCGCCGCCTTTGGAGGCAATGACGTCATCTATTCTCAGAATCATGACTGCTGCCTCAGTAGCGCTGTTAATTGCCTGGGTCTTTACTCTCAGGGGTTCAACAACACCGTTGGCCAGCATATCGATCACATTGCCTGTATAGACATCAAGACCAAAGTTCTTGTTGCCCTTCTCATGCTGCGACCTTAATTCTACCAGCATATCGATGGGGTCCAGTCCTGCATTCTCGGCAAGGGTCCTTGGGATTACTTCAAGTGCGTCAGCGAACTTGCTCACTGCCAGCTGTTCCCTTCCCTTCAATGTAGCTGCATATTCCCTGAGCCTCAATGAAAGTTCAATCTCAGGACTGCCGCCGCCGGCCACCACTTTCCCGTCCTCGATGGTAACACCGACTACACGCAATGCATCTTCCATTGCACGCTCAATACTATCAACCACATGCTCTGTACCGCCGCGAATAATAATGCTTACCGCTTTCGGGTTCTTGCAGCCTGTAATATAGATCATGTGGTCTCCGCCGATCTTCTTTTCTTCAGCTAAGGCAGCATGTCCCAGGTCTGACTCTGAAATCTCATCCACATTGGTGACTACAATTGCGCCGGATGCGCGGGATAATTTTTCCATGTCGCTTTTCTTGACACGCCTGACTGCCATAATACCGGCCTTTGCCAGATAATGCTGCGCCATATCGTCAATGCCCTTCTGGCACACTACAACATTAGCACCGCTATTGATTATCTTGTCAACCATTTCCTTTAGCATCTTCTCTTCCTGGTCCAGGAACTGCTGCAACTGGTCAGGGGATGTAATACTGATCTCGGCATCAACTTCGGTCTTCTTGAACTCCACAGGTTCACTTATTAATGCTATCTTAGCGTCTTTCACCTGTTTTGGCATGTTGGGATGGACACGTTCTTTGTCAATGACCATACCCTCGATAAGTTCAGATTCTTCAACGCTCGCACCGACCTTTTTCTCCATTTTGATATTGTCGATGTCCACCACTTTTTTGCCACCCTCTACTTCAACAACAGATCTTACAGCTTTCACTATCAGTTTTGAAAGCTTGTTCTTTGAGCTTTCTGCACCTTTGCCTGTAATTGCAGTGTTCGAGATCTTAAGCAACATTTCATCGTCGTTCTCATCAACATTTATCACGATTGTTTTGAGTATCTCTGTGGTCTTATCTGCAGCCATTCTGTAACCACTGGCAATGATGGTGGGATGCACATTCTGGTCCAGCAAATCTTCTGCTACCTTCAACAATTCTCCTGCAAGCACTGCTGCAGTTGTGGTCCCGTCGCCCACTTCGTCATCCTGGGTCTTGGCCACTTCTACAACCATCTTGGCTGCGGGATGCTCGATATCCATTTCCCTGAGGATAGTAACACCATCATTGGTAATCACTACATCCCCCAGGCCATCTACAAGCATCTTGTCCATTCCTTTCGGTCCCAGTGTAGTTCTCACGGCATTAGCTACTGCTTTAGCTGCCATGATATTGTTATTCTGGGCTTCTCTGCCCTTTGAACGTTCTGTTCCTTCACGCAATATGAATATTGGCTGTCCACCTAATTGTCCTGCCATAAAATTGATAGCCTCCTATTAAATTTCGGTGGTATTGAGTGTTTGTGGTTCTATATATATCTTTTGTTCGGAATAAGCAACAACCTGAACAGTACATCGAAATAAATATATGTTAACGCAATAAAAGATATATAACAGAATTACTATTTTATAATATTAAAATGGATGCAGATTGTAATTCTTATATGTCTAACTACATTAATATTGATTGAGGAATTATTTTGAATAACGTAGATTCAGTTAGTGATAAAAAGATAATACATGGTTTAATTCCTTCTTTAGTTGTCTTAATCGTGGCTTTCTTGGGTATGGTCGTACCTTACGTGATTATTTGGGGTGACCCGGTATCAAAGTATAAAACAATCGTTTTTATAGCACTTTTGATAACCTCAGCTTTTGGGGTTTCAAATGTACGTCACATAAAAGATA
>JAKRWB010000074.1 GCA_022353185.1 ANME-2 cluster archaeon
GAACGGCTTAAGCATCTTTTCAATATCCTTTGAAATATGCGTCCATCTGTATATTTTTGAATCTTTCGATGTAAATTCCACTTCATAGATCTTAGATGCCTCTTCAATTAACTCGTCATAAAATGTGTGTAGCACTTGCATCCACTAAAATACGGCTGATTATCTCACTTTTTAACCCGATTATCCTTTATTGAGCCTTTACGAAATTACCTCCCGAAAAGCCATAATCCCATTGCCCACAAAAAATGAAAAACTCCTTTGCTCCCCTCCTCCTGCCAACCTCTGCACACCACCCCGGCCCCGGCTTGTGGTGAAGGATGGCGGGGCATTGTCATGGCTGTTGGATATATTTTGAATCTAATCACCCGTGTTTCTAAGGTCGGGTGAGTGGCAATCAACTCCAATGGCGACGTTTTCTCTTTGCCGGGTCGATGATACGGCTGATGCGTTCCAGCATTTCACCGGCAAACTCTGCCTTGACAGTATCCACAAGTGCAATCTTCTCATCAACGATAAGGTATGCATTGTACGTAGTTCCCCTTGGAGTTACGTAACCGTGGAAGTCACGGAGGTTCCAGTCAATGGCACCCACCCAGTAAACGCCTCTGGTAAGTGTGACCGGTTCAATATCTTCCCCCATTCCCACACCTCGAATTATGTCTGCATCCTGAACTGGCTGGCATCTTCAATAAATCCGTCAATGAGTTCCATGTGCCCGTGCTCAAAGACCGACATTTTTTCAAAGAATGCTTTTTGTTCAGGGTCATCTACCTGTGCGGCAAGTTTTTGATAGAATTTCTCATTCTTTTGTTCAAAACGCAGCGCACCAAGTAGCACATCCATTTCAGCGGGATTCTCACTTGAATATTCACTGGCAAAAGATTGAGAAAAATCAGGTGGATTGTTTTCATGAATACTTAATGTCCGACCATATTTTAGAAATTCTTTGAGGTAATCAATATGTCCATCTTCTTCTGCCGCCAAGTACAAGAAAAGGTCCTTGGCGGAAATGCTGGTTGAAGTTTCACTTTTCTCCAGGTAGAAATTCCGTCCCTGCGTTTCAATTGTTAATGCTGTATTTATTGCATCATCAATGGTCTTGATATCCCCGGCCAGTTCTTCAATATTTTGCATAATGTCTTCAACCATAATTTACCACCTTTTCCGTATCCACTTCAAAAATCAGGGTAAAATACACATTGGAATTATCTAAATCAAGTGCCTAAGCAGGCTTTAGATTTCAAACTATAGTCAGTTACCCTTAGATTTGTAGGGATACCCTCAAGTTGAATATGGGGGGACATATGATATATACTTTACAACATTATAGGGTTGACTTAACACTAGATTCTGTTTTTTCACATGGTTTTCGGTAATTCCTTAATATGTCATACGAAAAGTTTTAAAAATAAACAGCCCTAAAATAAAACCCATGCAGGTTTTCAGATTTGTCCGTTCTGCGGTGGGAAAACCGAATATGCTGGCATCAGCAGCGGCCATATATTTCCCGCAATACATACGGGCCAGATGTACGTTTGCAGAGAATGTGGATACCAGGGAAGTTTCATAATCGAAGTTGATGACCCCGATGATGTCAGGAAGATAAATAGGGATTTCTGAATAATGTTCTATTATATAAAGTTTGCACCACATTTATAGTTTGTTGTGACCATTACTTGTGCAAC
>JAKRWB010000696.1 GCA_022353185.1 ANME-2 cluster archaeon
ATGCCTTTCATGATTTTTATTCCTTTAGATGAACTTTTCAGGGAAATAATGAGCTGGATTGCTCTGATTTTTTTTCAAATTGTATGTTTTATGTATCAATTTTTGCATATGATGTGTACAGTTTATTTAAATGTTGCTTTGGATTCATTTTTGTAGGTGTCGGGCTGCGGCGGAAATATATTTTTAATGTTAGCCCCTGGATTTCAACAGAGAATTAAAAAAATGAACCCAGATTATGATAGAGCTTCAACAGGCGTTTCATTTATAGATCTCATTGTAATCCGAGTTGTCTCTGCGATAAATTCACTGGCATCCAATATTTCCATAAGTACAGGTTTTCCCTGCTTACTGAAGTGAATTATGATTGGCCCAACTTCATCAGCGTAGTCGATAGGTTCATCGCTCACTTCATACATAAGAATATCTTGCTCACGGTTATAACTAATTTTCATATCTTTCTCTCCTTGCAGGATAAAATGTAATAACTTTAATATTATCACTCTCAATCTCGCATATAACTCTTATCACATGTGTATCATCAATTGGACTTTGAACAATAAGTCTGGCTTTTTTCCCCTTGCTCGTAGTATCAGGATTTTCTACAATATCTCTAATTTGCATTTCATTTACTTCAAATCCATGTTGTCTTAAGATTTTGAACTTTATCTTAGCATGTTCGGTAAATATTATTTTCATTATTTATACCTACATCCTCTCATCCGTAAAATACTCGACCAGCTCCGCATCGATCAGGGTTTGCAGCTGGTAGTAGATCATGGGGTTGTTGTAATTCGATTTCTGGTCTTCTTTTTAATATTAGACTTTTCATTGTAAGATGTTTACTTAATGGTTGTGCGGGAGGCATTTTTGCGGTGGGGGGCTCCGGCCGAAATATATTTATAATGTTATTATAATCAATTACCCTGCACCTGCTGCCCGCCAGGGTAGCCAGGTGGCAGCCAACCGTATCGGTGTCATATACAGGCAGCAGGTGCTTATTGGTCACCTTTGTGAGGGGATAGAGGCGGGA
>JAKRWB010000075.1 GCA_022353185.1 ANME-2 cluster archaeon
CAACAAGCAGAATGAGACATTTTGGGCCTGAAAGGCCATCACCTTCACAGTAATCCGCAGCGAGACCTTTGTGACGCGAAAGATCACGATGGCTGTGGCTAAGATCAAGAATGGCCTGCAGGATAAACTCTACCTCGGAAATCTTGACGCTAAACGGGATTGGGGCTTTGCAGGTGATTATGTGGAAGCCATGTGGCTTATGCTCCAGCAGGATGAGCCTGAGGATTTTGTGATCGCTACGGGTGAGACGCATTCTGTGCGGGAGTTTGTGGAGCTTTCGTTTGGGGAAGTTGGGATTGAGATTGAGTGGAGGGGAACAGGTGTTGCTGAGGTTGAAGTGGATGCTGCGACTGGTGATGCTCTGGTTGAGATTGATCAGCGGTATTACAGGCCTACTGAGGTGGAGCTTTTGTTGGGAGATCCGACGAAGGCCAGGGAGAAGCTGGGGTGGGAGGCTAAGGTCGGGCTTCGGGAACTGGTGAAGATGATGGTTGAAGGGGATTTGAAATGTTTGTAAATATTTTGATCACCAATGGAAGAATATAAATGCAAACAATATCTGTCGATTTGCCCGGTAATCTAATAAATATATTTAAAATAAGAGATAGAGATTTTCCATCTGTCGTTCGTGAGACGTTATCACTAGAACTTTATAGAGAAGGTTTTATATCAATTGGAAAAGCTGCAGAAATAACGGGTGTTTCCATATTGAAAATGCAAGAAATCCTGGCAAACAGAAAAGTTCCAATTCATTATTATCCTGAGGACCTTGAAAAGGATGTCCGCACTTTGAAGAAGGTTCTGAAGTGATCGTTGTTTCTGATTCGGGTCCTCTGATCGCACTCTTCAAAATAAAGCATCTGGATAAGCGACGAAATTATAGATATAATTGAAAAAGATGGAATACAGATATGAGATTCCACGAATTTGGCGCATCGTACGTAGAGTTGATTACATTAATATCAGATTTATAACTTTACAAATATTAATTTCCTGGCACCAGTGCGAATCCCCATGCAATCCCATTCCTTGCGTCATCCGATGCGTTTCTGATGTATTGAAGACAACTATCCAACAGCTATCTGCATCATCACATGCTAGCGCAAAATATAAAAATTCGTAGTCTTTATAAGCTCAAATCTGGCAGAGGTTAGCGATGCTTGCTGCACAGATGGTGAGAATATGCTTGACGGTTAAATTTAATATCATTCAAATATATGTTCAATAATGCAAACATGCTACAACATAATGGTTACAGGAAAAGTCCAGGATATTAGTTTTAGAGCTCTTGTGGAGGATATTGCAAGGTTTTTTGACCTGAGAGGCTTTGCTTTTAATGACACTGATCGCAGCGTCAAAATGGTATGCTGCTGTGAGAATGGGGTAATTGCAGAATTTATTAAGCAACTGGAAGTCAAAGGGGCAGAGAAGGGCGCGGTAATCGATAAGATTGTGAAACAAGAAATACCTTTTCAAATATATCTGCCTCAGAGATTTCTGAGGCTTTCAACAGATGATTTTGCGGATATTGGCCGAAAGCTGGATACAGGAAATGATCTGCTCAAACAAATAGTGAGTGGCACTTCAGAACTTCCTAATATCAGCAAAGGAATGGACAGCTTGAACTTGAAATTTGATTCTTATATATGTACACAGAATGAGCACAATCAGTGGATGAAAGAACATTTAATCAAAATGGATGGGCATAACCAGCGCCTTGAGAAAATTCTTGAAAAGCTTGCAGAGAGATAGTACGATTATTCTGATCAAACTGATTACTTAAATTATATGTTTCAACAGTGGCGGCACTTCGTAAAACCCCATGCAACCTCCATCGCAGAACACCGCAGAAATCAGGCATGATCAAACACAATATTTAGACAGGATTCGACAGGATATTATTATATCCATATCCTGTTATCCTGTCGATAAAAAATACACACAAATAAAATTATTAAACAGTCCTGTCGAACGATACGAACCCCAGGCAACCAAAAGAGCATAACCCCACACAACAAATAAGCGTAAAAACGATAACAATGAATTCAAAACTACATACCTTCTTCTCACGCATCATGTCCATCGAGCCGATACGGCGGCAGAGTATCGCATCCCTGATCTGGCAGATAGCACTTACGTTCATCGGATTCTTGAGTGCGATGTATTTTGCGCGTGCAGTGGGCGCAGGTGTTTTGGGTGCGTATTTCCTGTTCATGGCATATTTTGGCATCATCGGTCTTATGACTGACGGCGGGTTTGGTGGTGCAGCAGTCAAGCGAATCAGCGAAGGTG
>JAKRWB010000697.1 GCA_022353185.1 ANME-2 cluster archaeon
ATGGCAAAAAAGATTAACCGCAGAGGACGCGGAGGATCGCAGAGGGTTGTTATTTTTCTCTGCGTCCCTCTGCGTACTCTGCGGTTTTCCGGATCGTCCAGAAAATAATAAAAAGTCTCGATCAGCATAGGCAACATAGTCCTGCGCATCCGCCAGCACGCGGACCGGGTACTGGTTATTGATGACGGCAGTACGGATAGGACGACAGAGGTGGCGAAACCGGACGAATTGCAAAATCGCTTTGTGATATTCCAGAATATGAGGTAAGTGTAATGCATATCGAATATACCAGGCATGCTGAATTAAAATTAAAGGAAAGGAGGATTTCAAAGTCCGAGGTTAATGCTATAATTAATGATCCGGATGAAATATTGCTGGATATTGAAACTGGAAATCTTGTAGCAGTAGGAAATATGGAATCAAAGCCGGATCATAAGCTTATTGTTGTTTATTCAGATGGTGAAAAAATAAAAATTGACATAACGAGACATGCTTTTTACCAAGATAGTTTTCAATGGAGTCTGTGAAGGAGACTCCTTTATAAACATTTGAAATTTCTATCATCAGAGGTGGACTTGGTAACGTATTTAACTCTGTCAGCCTGATTAAATCCACCTTGATATCAATTGTCGTAAATGTTAAATGACTAGGTAGAAATCATTTCCTTGATCATAGAAAAAATTCAGTGAAATTAATGTACATCTGATTAATAAACGATAGCCACAGAGAACACAGAGAACACAGAGAACACTTTTGAGGATATACTCTGTGCTCTCTGTGTGCTCTGTGGCAGAAAATAAAGAATACATAAGGAGAAAAAATGCAAGATCCATTAACTGAACAAATAATTGGTGCGGCAATTGAAGTTCACAAGCATCTTGGACCTGGTCTTCTCGAATCTATTTACGAAGAAGCACTTTGTTACGAATTTAGTCTAAGAGATATCTCATTTGAACGTCAGGTTGGAGTTGATGTGGTTTATAAGAACAAAATAATAAAAGGTCAACGCATTGATATTCTAGTTGCTAATGAGGTGATTGTGGAATTGAAATCGGTGTTAAAGTTACAAGATATTTTTATTGCTCAAACACTATCATATTTAAAAAGCACGCGATTGAAGCGGGCTTTATTAATCAATTTTGGAGAAAAACGTCTGGTAGATGGAATTAAACGACTATCACTATAAAAAGTCTCGTCTATTGGGCTCGAGTTATAATGCATATATCATAATAAAACTTGTCACAATTATAAATACATCAAAGACTGATATAGTAAAGACAAGAGAAGAAAATGGCAGATGGGTGAAAATTGGATGAAATCAAGATACGATGAGGATTCTGATATCCTGTACCTGCTTATCAGGGAAGGGAAAGTCAAGGATACTGTTGAAGTCGGTGAGGACCTTTTTATTGAATATGATGATAATGACAATCCTGTAGGTATAGAACTATGGAGAGCAAGGGCAAATGTTTTTGGTGAATGTATGAAATATTTTAGTAAGATAACTGAATCTAATGTGCAAAGGAATATGCACGGAAAAAGTCCTGAAAAAGTGATGCACCATTAATGTATGCCTTTTCTCAAATTATTGTGGGTCTTATTATGGGTCAATTAGATACTGGTGTGTCATTGATTATATCCGGATATATTTCCAATCAAGGTAACACAACATGAAAACGATCCTTATCAACCCACCCCGGAATACCAGGTATCCGCAGCCACCGCTGGGCCTTGCAAGTATAGCTGCGGTTTTAGAACAAAAGGGTCATCAGGTGGAAATCCTGGATGCGAACGCATTACATTTGTCAGGGCATGAAATTGTGCACAGAGTGAAAGATGCGGATG
>JAKRWB010000076.1 GCA_022353185.1 ANME-2 cluster archaeon
ATCTCCGAATAACTATTGAAATTTCATTCATTTTCCTGCACTTTGATTAGAATTTTCGAACAATTGAACCCGATACGAAACATGTAATAATCTTTAAATATTAGGATATACGTAGGATATCCTAGGAGGAAAGTAGAGATACAACCACATACTCACCTAGAAATTGACAGTATAGAGGGTTTTTTCATCCGCAAAGTAACAAAATTCGGAAACAGTGCCAAAGTTGATTGTCCAAAGGAGTATCTTGGCCGTACGGTTTACTTGGTGATAGTATGACAATTGCTCCCGCTAGAGCTTTTCGAACTCTAAAGAGATTGGACACATTCATCGATCGTTCTTTGAATCTAAAACCAAAAGGAAAATTTCTTTCTGGATTTCATTATGAACGAGAACTCCTAAAGGCTTCTGTTGCAAACACTTACGTAGAAACCGTTGGAAATCGTGCAGACTCACTCCATTTGGCAATAAAAAACGTACCAATATCAAACATTTACTGGGAATACCTGAAAACTGTGGAAATATTAGGAACACGATTTGGACTAAATGATAAAGATGTCGTGTTAGCCTTCGATTATACCGATGAAGATTTTTACGGCGACCCACAGGGGTTTTGGATTCATGGTTGGACGGGCGAGAAAGCAGTTACCGGTAAATGGAAGTTCTTGACATGTGCGATAGTTAGTTCTGACATTCCTCAAAAAATCCCATTGATATCAGTGCCTGTAAGGATGGGGCATAATATGGCACATACTGTGGCCTGGTGTTTGAGTGTGATCGAACCATTGATAAAATCAATATCACTTCTTTTATTCGACAGAGGATTTTACAGCAAGGAGCTTATGCTAACGTTGTCAAAAATAAACTATCCGTATCTAATTTTTGTTCCAAAAAATTCTAAAATTCGAAAGGAACTTGCTGAAATGGAGAAAAATGAAAAGAAAACTGTCCAGCACAAGTTCAAACTTAATATAGACAAAACTGTTCTTAGAGGGGAAACAACTCTTGCACTTTTAAAACAAATATTCGATAAAAGAAGTGACAAATTATATGATTGGGCATTTGCCACAAATCAATCTTCCATCAATCTTGATCACATTATTGCATCATATAAAAGGAGGTGGAGAATTGAAACGGGTTTCCGTGTTCAGGATGAAGCACGTATAATGTCAAAATCAAAGGATGTCAGTATAAGGTTTTTTTATTTTGCTTATGAACAAGTACTGCAACTGCTATGGGTTGTATTGTACAAAGATGAGGTAAGTTTCAAAGTGTTCATGTTAGACATGTACGAAGAGTGTGTAGCACGATACAAGAATATATGATTAGATGGCCATCTCCATGACACAGCAACATGGGGATGTAGGTTGATGGAT
>JAKRWB010000077.1 GCA_022353185.1 ANME-2 cluster archaeon
TATTCAATATGAACCGCAGATGGATGCTGATACACGCAGATTGAAGGTTGCCGCTCACGGTTTCACCGCAAAGGGCGCAAAGAACGCAAAGACAATGTTACCTTAACTTTTCGTCCTTTTCGTCCTTTGCGGTGCATTATTTCATATAAATTATATTTTAACAGTAATGGCAACACCCCCACCGCACACCACTTCCCAACCCACGCTCTGCGTATGAGCACCCACACCCGGTCCGCAGCGCCAGGGATGGGCAGTCGGTCAAGTGCAGGAAGGGCAGCGCAGGTGAGTGGAGAAGGGCGGGCAGCGGGTGAGTGATTGGGTGATTAGGGGGCCGGAAGTCGTTTAATATAACAATGAACTCTATTATGTGATTATCTATCATACGCAATTTCTAATACATTTTCTTTTATTTCTATTAAATCATATGAGTTCTGTAATACATATTCCATGTCTCTGCGTACTGGCAAACATGCAAGAACCATTGCACAACTCATAATAGCTGTCCCACCGGTCAAATCTGCAATTACGTCTGTTTCATTCAAATCATATTTTTTAACCCCTTCAACATACACGGTTCCAATTTTTTTAGAAACTTCTTCGATGTGGTAAGAGTTAATAATTTCAATTTTCACCACTTGGACCATTTTTTTAGAATTTATTTTTATAAAATGTTTTACCATTTCTAAACTATCATCAACGTCTCCGGTACATAATAGCCAGCATACTTTTAACTCCCCAAGATGGTGCTTAATTGCTCGAAGTGTTTGTCCAATACCTCTTATTTTATATATTTCTGTTAAATCATTACTATCGATTATTTCCTTAATTTTATCTTTTGGTTCAGTCAATAAACTTATTGAAGCGACCAATCCTTTGTACTTTTTCCCAAGTGGTTCAGAAATAGGATTTGCTTCAAGGATACTCTGTCTGTTTTTTTCATTTGTATATGATATGGTCATTACTGAAATTATTATAGCCGCCAGAAAGAAAAATACTAGTATTATAATTATACATGACTTTCGGCTATTTCAATTTGTTAACGAACCTAAATCGGAGAAAAAAATCGTTTATACCTTAAATTCAATCACCCGTCCATCAATATCATAAACC
>JAKRWB010000698.1 GCA_022353185.1 ANME-2 cluster archaeon
GGTAGTGCATTCACCAGCGGAGCGATGTTCTGCCCCATCTCACCGATGGAGACCGGTACTGACAGGATAAGGGCAAGGATGAGGTTTCGTTTCTGGGACAATATCTCCTTTTCACGTGCTTCACGCTCCCTGTCCACATCCACACCTTTTTGCTCTTCGGCCTCATAACCTATATCGGTAACGGCTTTGATGATATCTTTGATTGACACTTTTGCCGAATCATATTCCACATATCCTTTCTCTGTGGTCAGGTTAACTGAAACTTTAATGACACCATCCAGTTTGCGCAGTCCTTTCTCAATATTCTGTACACATGAAGCGCAGGTCATTCCTGTGAGATTCAGGATCATGCTGTCCTTGACAACACCGTAACCCAGTTCTGTGATGGTCTTTGTGAACTGGTCAGGGTTGACCTGGCCAGGGTCATATTCAACAGCGGCTTTCTCAGTGGTCAGGTTTACCACTACTTTACTCACACCGGGTAATTTGGCCAAACCTTTCTCAATATTCTGGGCGCAGGACGCACAGGTCATACCTGTTACACCTATGGTGGTCTTCTGCACTTCGCCAGATGGGACGGGTGATTTTCCAGGTTCAAGTTCAAGGTCAAGTTCAATTTCAGACGGTGATGGTGTGCCTTTGGATTCGTTTTCAATGGGCATGCTAACCATATCTTCAGTCATGAGTTTCATGCCGTCTGGTGTGGGAACGGGACAGACCTCGCCCTCGTCCAACACCTGGTAATCAGCATCACGGACTGCCTGTTTGATCTGGTCAAGCTCGATCCTGGAGGAATCATAAGAGATAGTGGCCTCACCGGCATCAAGGTCTACGCTCACTGAGGTCACGCCATCAAGAGCGGCAATGGCATCATGAACACGCTTCTGGCAGTGTTCACATGTCATGCCTTCTACCTTTATCTTAACATCTTCCACACAAAGCCTCCAGGTTAGCAATAAATTTATTGAGCCTTATCTTAATAAATATATCCCACAGTTCTGCTCCGGTTGGGTGTGACGTCGCAACTTTTGAACAAAAATCAACAGACCATGTGTCTCAGTACTCATAGGGTTCTTCATCA
>JAKRWB010000699.1 GCA_022353185.1 ANME-2 cluster archaeon
TATGCCCGTACTACTATTGAATTGAAAGATGGAAAAATAATCAGAATACAGAAAAAAGAGGTTAGTTGAACATGAAACAAATCATTCTAATGATTATTGTTATTTTTTTGATGATAGTTACACCTTCCGATGCCATTACTGATATGTCAGATACGAAAGGAATCTCCATCAGTCTGGTAAATCAGGACCCTGATCCAGCTATCGCAGGAGATATGATGGAAATCCGACTAGGTATCGAGAACATCGGAGGAGAAACAGTAAATGATCTTATGATCGAAATTGTTCCCGAATATCCTTTTTCTTTGGTGCCGGATGAGCCAGCTGTACAAAAGATAACAACGCTAAATTCCTATCAAAAAGAAGAAAACATGAGAATCATCAAGTACAGGGTCAGGGTTGATCAGGATGCATCGGCTGGCGGATATGAACTAAAGATCAAATTCTATGAACAAGGCTCAACAGGGATAATTGAAACTAGCGTAACCATTGATGTGAAAAATAAAGAGATGGCAGAGATCATCCAGATCGATAAGACCAATCTTGTTCCAGGAAAGCAGACCAGCCTGAAGTTTAAAATAAATAATGTGGGGAAAGC
Organism: ANME-2 cluster archaeon; assembly: GCA_022353185.1. Taxonomy (GTDB): domain Archaea; phylum Halobacteriota; class Methanosarcinia; order Methanosarcinales; family Methanocomedenaceae; genus Methanocomedens_B. The sequence continues at coordinate 596 of JAKRWB010000699.1, forward strand.
CCCTCTAAAAAACCTGGTATTCAACTGGGTGAATGAAGATAAGATCATCCTTCCAGTGGGAAGCGACAATACAAAATATATACGATACATTGAAATCGGTGACAGCATAGACCTGGAATACCAGGTTATTGCCGATCCCAATGCCCCTCCCGGCCTCTATGAATTAAAACTTTATCTAACCTATAGTGATCTCCTTGAAGGGGATGAAAAAGTAATCACAACGATTGCTGGAATCAATGTGGGGGGAGGTACGGATTTTGATGTGGCTTTCTCTGAGAGTTCAGATACACAGACTTCCTTTACCATAGCAAATATTGGGAGTAACGGAGCTTATTCTGTATCTGTGATCATTCCCCAGCAGAACGGATGGCAGGTCAGCGGTTCAAGTTCTGTGATCATAGGAAATCTCAATAAAGGTGATTATACTGTTGCAAGCTTTAATTTAAAACAAAATCAACAAATGCCAGCTATACAGGATCAGAACACAG
>JAKRWB010000700.1 GCA_022353185.1 ANME-2 cluster archaeon
ATAAAAGGACTACCCACAATATTGATAATCCTATTGTAGAAATTTTAGCCACAATATTGGTTCCAAATATTTCCCTCCATGAATCATGGTCATCAATGAAATTTATTGAAAATTCTGGAAATTGATCTTGAATTTGAAAAATCTGATTTCTGTAATTTTCTTTATAAATAATACTATGATCCAAAATGAAAAACCAAAATATGCTTATAAGTAAACCTACAATGCTCATACTGGCTTTTTGTATGAAAAATTCAGAATTCGAATCAGTTATCACAAGTATATTAAATGCAGAGAATAAAATTCCATTAACTACAATTAATGCATGAATCTTATTCCAAATTAAATTAGTAATCCATCTATGTTCTTCTAAGATTTGTTGGTATTTTAGTTGAGTATCGTTTTTATTAGCTTCAAAGACTGAGTTACAAGATTCAACGTTATTTAATGGGGTCTTACTCAATTGATTAGATGACATTAATAAACCAATAATTGAATAGAGAATTCTAAGTTATATAATTTCTGATAATGTTCGGGTATCATTAGGAATAACAAATCAAGTTAAGACAATCCCAAAGTGTTGGATTATTTACAAAGTTAAATGCATGTCAATAATAATAATTATCGCACTGATGTGGAGGAATATAAAGTGCCCTTCAATAAATTAAGAGAATATAGTGGAAAAGGAACATTTGAATTTAAAATGAAAGAACATTTAACTATAGAGAGAAATTTTAACATCAGATGTTTTTCTAATGCAAGGGTCATAGTTGAAACTTCAACTTTACTTTCACCATCTATGGCTAAAATTATTAGTGGAAATCAAAATGAATTGTTTGATATTAGTCTAAATGGAATAATTACTGATGTTAATGGTGACATTGGGACTATTTCAATAGAAAGAATGTTCATTAATTCCATGAATATTAGCGCCAAAAAAGGAGAATTTGTAACATTCCAATTAGAATTTCTATGTTTTTCAGCTGTTGATATTATATATTCTGATGAAAAATCTGGAAATATAGAAATTCACTATGGTTTAACTAACTTTATCTTTTCGGGTTGCACCTATTCAGAAGAAGATGGAAAATTATTATTGGATAAATTTGATGCAAATGTTAATAATATTAATTTCCTATTCAAAAAAGTTGAAGGTTATAATGAGTTAGAGAAGAGATTAAAGGAGATAAAAGGCTGTTATATCACATCAGAAGCAATTGTCAATGTTTTAATTGCTGAAAGGGAAATGGCCAAATCTACAATTTTTGATATAATAGAATTATTATCATTTGCTACTAGAAACTTTGTAAGTCCAGTGTATGAGGATCATTTCTACAATGGAGAATTAATTAGAACAATTTTAAATCCCGTATTGACAAAGGATTATAATGCTGCTGATAACTTAATCGATTCTAATGGATCAGATCCATGCACTTTACAAATTTTTCTAGAATCCACATATGATAAATACCAAGAATTAAAAGATGTTCTTGGTCTAAATAGTATAATTCATTTATACCTAATCTCTCGATCTTCTATTTATTCAGAGTCGAAATTTTTATTAGTTGTTGTCTCGCTAGAAAGCTTATTAAGTTATTTTGAGGAATATCTGAAAACTAAAGGTGAACCAATTAAAGCAAGTTCATTAGGAAGAGTAAAAAAGATTTTAGCCAAGAAACTAGAAGAAGAAGACATTAAGACTGAAGATCAGATTATTGAAAGAATAGCAAGCTCTATAGCTTATGCACATCCTACATTCAATGATAAATTGATACCTCTTCTCAAAAAGTTTAATGTAAAATACTATCCTAAAGATTTAGAATTGATCAATTTAAGAAATAAAATTGTCCATAATGGAAAATTTCCTGAAGAATTCAATTCAAGATTAATTGATCCTCATGAAGAAGAAACTAGATTAGTTTATTTCTTGGATAGAATATTGCTCTCAATCCTTGATTATAGAAATAAACCGTTTTTAAATATATATAATAAATACCAATCAGAAGAGTTATCTTAAATTATTCTTCTATCCGAGCATAAACCCCCCATCCTGCAAATAACAATCCCCGTACTGAAGCACAGGGTCTTCAAACAGCATAATACTAACCTAATTGCAGACCTCTAATCATTGCAATCGGGCAGGTACAGCTCTTGAGTAGTCAACTTGTGGTTCTCCTTGGACGATAATATTAATG
>JAKRWB010000701.1 GCA_022353185.1 ANME-2 cluster archaeon
TGTCAGGATTTATGATAATGCTGGGTACTCTTACTTTCCTGGTACTGCTAAATAACCTCATACTTACTGCCAATCTTCCCACTTCAGGACTTGACCTATCAAAACAGGATGTACAGGAATTCAGGACCCTGGCTATTTCAGAAATAGAATATGCTGCTCAGATAACACTACAGTATGGTATAGATAATAATATTACTACTAACGAAACTCTTTTGCGGGAATATTTTTTTAATTACACTGATGTTATGGGTGAGAACTTAAGCCAGGTATTTGCAGCCAGAGGTACGTCTGTGGAAGTGAAAGTAAATAACATATCATTTACTTCAACCCTAACCAATGGTGAACGAACTATTACGGTCCAAAAATTCATAACACAAGGACATTTTTTCCCGAATGAATCACTTATTATCCCCATGGACGGGCACCAGAATAATACATTGCAGGCTTATAGATTTGTTTGGAACATTGTCAATAATACCAGTGTTCCGGTATATGCAGTATTGCAAGACCCTGTAAATTCAAGCAACATAAACTTTTACCTTAATGTTACCAGCAATAATATATCAATGCCATCTATGGGTCCTGGGACCATCCTGAACAGGTCTTATTCGGGCGGGCCGTTCATGATTGATGCAACTAATTTGGATAATTCAACACTTCAGTGGATATATAATGAGTCGCTGAATTTTACTCCAAATATAACTATTCATGGATTGAGTATGGGAGGGGGGATTAACGTGGATTACACCGTTGCTATTAATGAGGTACCTAGCGTGGCTGTTTATCAAGATACTGAGAATACTATTAACAAATATTATTTTGATATGATGATACCGTACATAAATCTAAGCGATGATGATATCAAGGAAGGCAGTTTGACAATTGATAATTACAGCGTACTTCTTACACGCGCGAATATGAGTGCAGAGGATAAAGATGTTGTCCTTGCCATAGTCAACTGGACATCTGATGGCGGTGTATTATATGCCGAATACCTCGGGTCGGCTACAATGGACGCTGCAGTGGAATCTGTAGATAATAATACAGCTCATCAATGGTTCGGTTTTATTGGAATAAACGAATCAAATTATAGTTCGGTGCCTGTTTCAATCCCTCCACAGATACCAAATGGTCCTTATATTAAACTTATAAACAGTTCATCCCTGCAAAATTACACCCCCCCAATGCCGCTTGCAGGATTTGTGAACTATGGAGCACCATTTAATCAACTGTCTCAGACCAATAACACAAGCGGCATGTATGGTCCGGTAGAGAACCATTCTTCTGGCAGAGGTGTAGCATTTACTTTGAACAATACCACCGATGCAGTTAACCCTGGCACAAATATCATCGGGTATTTAGCGTATCCCAATGGCAGCCAGATCATATATGACGATGACGGAGATGGCGAATTAGAATACCACCTGGCCTATGTGGAAGCTCCTTTTGAGAATGGCAGAGTGATTTACATGGCAGGTCATAATATCTCAGAAAGAGGAATACAGGCAGAACGAATAGCAGGTGAAATATTTTATGCCAGTGTATTCAGAGACCTGATAATCATTGATACTCACAATATCAATGTCACACTTACGTATAATGATGGGATGGCAACTTTTGAAGATACTGTACTGTTAGAAATTTGAGGAATCGACTATGCGAATGATCAATGATGAAAGGGCAGTGACAGTAACACTTGAGACCATTCTTCTTTTCACAATTACAGTGATGATGCTTGGTATGGTCATGCTGTCCTTCGATAGCATCAATGACCGGGCCAGTGAGACTGTTATGAGGGAACAGTATGCAAGTATAGGTAATGACGTTGCTTCAAAAATAGTTGATATGGATGTGGAAATAAAGGCCAGTCTGTTAGAGGATTCGGTAGTTGAAATCAGGAAGGAAATGAACTTACCTACTTTGATTGCAAATAAACCATATGAGATTGAAATCTCAACTGGAAAAATTACTGTCAGTTCAGCATCCAGTCCTTTTGTTACGGTAATTGTTCCTTTGGACCCTGATGTAAATGTGGCTAATGGAAGCAAGGTACACAGCATGGTTGCTGAACATATCCTGATATATGAACATAGTGGACAAATAATGTTTGAAAATGGTGGTGTGGACGCTATATTAGATGATATATGGCCTACAATAAGCATTTTAACACCATATAATAATGCGCGAGTTGTTGGTATCGAGACAATCACGGTGCTTGCATTGGATATTAATGGGATTTCCAGGGTCGAATATTATATTGACGGATATTACCAAACTACAGTTTCAGATTCACCTTATAGTTGGGAGTGGAATACCTACTATACTTCTGATGACTCTTATACTGTAACGGCCATGGTTTATGACAGGGCCGGTCATTATAGTTCTGATACTCGCACTTATTATGTGGATAACGGTGTGGATTTTGTGCCGCCTACCGGTGAGATCGTGTCACCTCTAAATGGCACAATTACGGATTATAATCCGGTGCTTATTGAGGCCATCGTCAGGGATAATTTTGCCATTAATTTTAGCAGTATCAAGATTGAGCTTTATAATGGGAGTGATTGGGAAGATATTACTACCCATTCCAATACTACAATTACTAACACGTCTCTTACTGAATATACCATTAGATACCTTCATTCCACTCAATTTGCTAACGATACTTATGGGGTTTATGTGTATGCAGAGGAACAGTTTTATGAATATCCTGACGAAAATAAAAATAAGAACGTGACCCTGGAATGGAATTTTACAATAATTCCTATTAACGACATCAATAACCCCACCGTAGAAATTACATTTCCGCTAAATCCTATCCACCTTGTTGTCGGTGATTATATCGAGGTGGGATATGATATAACAGATACAAGTGATAATGATTCGGGAATAGATTACTTTATAATCAATGTTACTTACAACAGTACTGAAGTATATACCCACCGGGAGAATGTATCATCTTACCAAAATGTCGTGTACGAAACCAGCGGTTTCTATGAGTTTCCCCAAAAATACGTGGATCACGGTTGGTATGAATATAATATTACCGTATATGATAGGGCTGGGAATAGCGCGGATTATGAGATTGAAACTTTGAATTCATCTTTTAGTCAGGCGTACTATCTTGTTGTAGATAATAATGATACAGACCCCCTTGCTAAAATCGTGACGTTTAAAATCCGTAGCAACGGCCAAAACATTTATATCGATGTTCTGGACATTTCAATGCCAGATGATAACAGTTTAACGGTAATAAAATTTGATTCCCAAAAACAGTTGAACCAAGAAAAGCCAATTCCGTACGAATTGACAGTTAATCCCGTTAAAATGTTAACGACCACATACATGTAT
>JAKRWB010000702.1 GCA_022353185.1 ANME-2 cluster archaeon
AACCAGTTCTTCCAGTCCCTCGTATACCATTGGTTCGCCGCCGTCAAAAATTATCTGTGTGGCCCCCATGTCTACAGACTGGTCAATGATATCCTTGATTGCCGGAATTGATAGACTTGTCTTGTGCCTGGTATCCGGCAGGGCGCAATGAATGCAGCGGTTCGGGCACTCTTCTGTGATAGAAATGGTCACCTGTTCCGGGTTAGTGGATGCAGGTATGCCCAGTTTCCATAAAGTCCGGGCTATCATGTTCTTTGCCTGGCTGCGTACCAGCCGATCATAGGCAATGGAGGGAATAGGGGGCATCCAGGTAGAAAAATAGAGTGTGTCATCAGTAACCCTGACTGGAATCTGTCTGTCAAATATACCCAGCATATCCCTTAGTAAATGATTTAAAACAGGTGCAAACAGACCGGTTGTTTGTGTTCTTACCAATCCACCATCAATGCTGGCATATACTTTGAATAACAAATTCCGGTATATCTCAAATTTTGCTACAGTCATGGTCAGATATCCGCAGAATATTAATTACTAAGTTGTTCCCTGAATTGTTATCTAAATCTTTCCAACAGGCATAGATTTATTGCTATATATCCAATATAACACCCGTATATCAAATGGAAGATAAAATTGAACGCAGAAGATATATAATCTTGGGATGTACCAGTGGCACACTTGCGATTCTGGGTGTAGTCACAGGAGCATCTGTATCAGGAGATTGCAGCTTTATCATCAATGCAGCACTGGCAGGTGCCTTAGCTCTTGCAATGGCTAATGGTATGGGTTCATTTATCACATTGGGTGACACTGAATTTGGCAAACTCTCCCGGCTTGAAAAACCACTGATGAGAAGCCTTGACAATACCAAAATAGAACAGCTTGCCAAAAAGAAAATCAGAGCACATTCCCTCATACATGCTGCTGCCTCTTTTATGGGGTCAATGGTCCCCATATTACCTTTCATATTACTTGACAACCAGCAACTCGAGGTTTCCATGGGTTTGAGTATCGCCGCCCTGGCAGTGCTGGGCTTGTACTGGGGACGGATTATGGAACAGAACATGGTGCTTCATTCCATACGCCTGGCAGTATTAGGGGCGGTAATTGCGTTAACAGTGAACTTTTTATTTCGCTACATTCAGATGGCATAAGTATAGCCGATAAAAAATACATACATTGCCAAATACAGAATCCCCCACATTCGGGATATCTTTTTTTTCCTGACAATCACCACCAAGATAAGTGACAACAGCATCATGTATGCGATATTGAACCTGAATAGATTTGGCTCATCCACAACCACTTCGTTTATTATGGATGCAGTGCCCATTGCCAGGACTACATTAGTGATATTGGAACCCACAATATTTCCCAGTATCAACATGGTGAAACCCCGCTTGGCTGCTGCTACTGATACTGTAAGTTCTGGAAGCGATGTACCCAGTGCTACTATGGTAAGGCCAATAACGGCACTTGAAATACCAAGTTCGCCTGCCATCAAAACCGCTGAATCAACCAGCAATTTACTTCCCAGCAGTACACCTCCCAGGCTCAACATGGTATAAAACATTGCTTTTACATCAAACCGGGTTTTATCATTTTCCTCTTTTGGTTTTGTGTGGGACTTCAATAAATACAGTATGTATAAAGTGTACACCGCACACAAAACTACGCCTTCTACCCTGGTTATGCGCTCGCCAGTCAGGATGGTAATTATCCCGAAAGCCAAAATAAGTATGTGAATTATGCTATCCCTGAACATGTGGCTACCAGAAATAACTGTATTCCTGATGAAAAATGCAATGCCAAGTACAAACGCAATATTTGTGATATTGGACCCGATAACATTACCCAGCACAATACCGGAATCTCCAGTATATGCAGCATAACCACTTATCATTATCTCGGGCAGGGATGTCCCTATACCCACAATAGTCATCCCTATAAAAAAATGTGAAACTCCAAAAGACTGCGCCAGTCTGGAAGCATTTTCTGTAAAGATTTCGCTTGAATATACCAGAATAAAAAGTGCAATGATAAATATCAGTATCTCAAAGAGCATCGTAATTCCTATTGAGCTTCCAGATGTATGGGATAGTATTTATCGTTGCATGAATTGTCGGGCTTCCTAAATAATATCAAGGACGTCATAGGGGCTTTCAAACACAGTAATCTCATCCAGTCCCCTTAATTTCTGGACGTTCTTGTAGTCCAGGTCTCTCACCTTTAGTTCCACTTCACCGCCCTTTATGGCACCGTACTGACACAGTTCGATACAGTTACCACAGCCCTCACACAGTAGCAGGTCAATTTGTGGTTCAAGTGTTATAGCATGGTTGGGGCAGTTATCCCTGGGAGGACATACATCACACATCACGCATAAATCCCTGTCAATTCCATAGGGGAGCTCTGAACGTATAACTCCGGCAATATCCACCGGTATCACATATACCGGCACACCTCCTTTTACTGCCTGGGTAACGGCATTGGTAACAAGGGTATCAGCAATACCGTATGCAATCTTTGCCACGGTATTGGACGTGGCAGGTGTCAATATCAGATAATCATATTTACCCATCAGGAACCGGCCAACTTTAGGGTAACTGTAACCCTGGTCCCTTTCAAGGAATATTTCTTCCATGTATCCGCCCGGTGCGATCTCCTTCATTGAATCGAGCAGGCCGTACATTTTTAGCACCTCTTCTCCCGCTCCGGATATGAAAATGGATACCTTGAGGTCCGAATGTTCAGCTTTTAGTTTCCTGAAAACTTCAAAACTATCATTAATAAAATGTCCTGCTCCGGTAATTGCCCATGCTATTCTCATGTCCCTGTCCCTCGTACATTAATGGATACTATATAATTAATCATTAATAGTTTATATCTTTAATCAATACCTCATTTCAACACTTCTTATCAACACCTATTTATGCCTGTCAACACAAATATTTCAATATGTCTATAAAGGCCGTCCTGTTTGATCTGGATAATACGCTGCTGGACTTCTCAGAAATGAAACGAATGGCAGTGAACATGGCTATACGTGCAATGATAGATCAGGGACTGGATATGGACCCGAAAGAGGCATTTGAGAGCATATTCCAGACCTACTGGGAAATTGGTATTGAATCTGACAATGCCTTCAGTGAATTCTTAAAACGCAGATTCGGCCAGGTTGACGAGCGTATCCTTGCAGCGGGTGTGAATGCATACCTGCGTACGAAACCTTCGTTCCTTGAACCGTACCCCAATGTGGTGCCGACTCTCATTAAACTCATCAAACACGGTCTGGTTATAGGCATTGTAACCGATGCTCCCAGGCTTAAGGGTTGGCAGCGGCTGTGTGCCGTGAGGCTACAGCATTTCTTTGACCATGTAATTACCAGGGATGATAGCGGTGCACCAAAAAGAGACGGCCTGCCCTTTGAGTATGCACTGGGGCAGCTGCAACTGGAGCCACAAGAGGTTCTGTTCGTAGGCGATAGTGTGGAACGGGATATCATAGGTGCAAGGGCGGCAGGCATGGTGACTGCACTGGCAGCTTATGGTACCAAGGACACACCCGAAGATATAGAGGCGGCCAGACCAGACCACATTCTGTCCGATTTTAAGGAATTACTGGGCATCATTTAATGGGAATTATCGATACTAATAAATCTGTTCAGCCTTATGTTAAGCTTTAAATACTGTAACAGGTGGTTCGAGATTGCTGATTACTGAACTGGAACAATTCATCCAGGAGGATGTGGGTGACGATGATACTTCATGTTCCATTGTGCCTGATACCTGGGTGCATGCCAGGATAATCACCAAAGAGGCGGGGGTACTGGCCGGACTGGAAGAGTGCAGGCAGGTAATTGAATATTTCGGGCTGGAATTCGAGCCAGGTTTTGATGATGGGGATGCCATAAATCCAGGGGATGTGGTTGCGGATATATGGGGTATGGCCCCTGATGTATTGAGGGCTGAGAGGTTGAGCCTGAATTTCCTGTGCAGGATGAGCGGGATTGCCACAGTGACCGCTCGCTGCGTAGCCGATGCCGGCGGTGTAAGAGTAGCTTGTACCCGAAAGACCACGCCCGGTTTCCGTAAGTTCGAGAAAAAAGCGGTCCGGCTGGGCGGTGGGGATACCCACAGGTTCAACCTGTCCGATGCAGTGATGATAAAAGATAACCACATCGCTATCATGGGCATTGAAAATGCTATTAAGGCCGCCCGTGCTGAAGCCAGTTTTACTAAGAAGATAGAGGTTGAAGTATCCAGTGCTGATGAAATGCTGGCTGCGGCCAGAGGCGGCGCCGATATAATCATGTTTGATAACATGCTGCCTGATGAGATCAGGCAGTGCATCCAGACCCTCGATGATGCAAAACTCCGCAAGGGAATAATACTGGAAGCTTCAGGTGGTATCAATCCTGATAATATCAGTGAATATGCGCATACCGGAGTGAATGTAGTCTCCATGGGTTCACTTATACATTCCTCACGCTGGCTGGATATGGGCCTGGATATTCTGTAACTCATCCCGGCAACACGTTTCTTTTGCGTAGTGTTCTATATTTTAGTTAGCTACAGCCAGTTTTTATTGATTATTTTCACTCGCATTGTGGGTAAAACGAAACATATATATATGGAAAGCATTATAATGATTATTATCATAATGCTCATAATGATGAGCATAAGAACAGCGAGACAAGAAAAAAATGGTGAATAATATGAGAATAGTACACGTACAATCGGTCCTACCTGAAGAAGATATAATTGCACTCAAGTTAAAAACGGGCGAATCTTCTACCAAAGATGCCATTTCAAAGGCAGTGTACTACTACCTCGATGAAAAAATAGAAAAATATCAATAAATGGGTGATCATAATGAACGCTACAATTAGATGCATGGCAGCCGCTCCGAAAGAAATAATCGGTCGATATGATATGGAATCCATGATGCAGCTTGCTTTCAGCATAGGTAAAAACGGAGACTTAAACCTATGTTTCGGAGATTCTATCCACACAGACGAACCTATAGAGCACGAGAAGATGACAGACACCGCCTACCCCAATAGTGGTGAGGTATTCTATGGCAAACAGGGTCTCTGGCTTTCTATGTTTACAAGACACATGGAAGGAGCTTCCATGATTGAGATTGAAATGGATGAGTAATCCATTTTTTAATTATTTTCATTTAGAATAGTTGCAATGGGTTTGGACCAGATACCTTGAACCATGAAGTAGAGCATGGTATTCAGGTGTTATGTGGTATCCATTGCAACCTTGAAGGATTTGATGAACACATAACTCAACTTTTTATTTTCGTAAATTAGCAATATATCCCACTAATGCATCCGAAACGTCATTTGTGGATGCATGGCCGCCCAGATCAGTGGTTTTAATACCTTTCTCAAGTACATGGTCAACTGCTTGTTGTACCAGTTTAGCCTTTTCATGCTCTTCGGCCCATTCAAGCATCATTTTAGCACTTAAAATGGCTGCCAGCGGATTGGCGATACCCCTGCCTGCGATGTCGGGTGCCGAACCGTGCACGGGTTCAAAAAGCGCATACTTTTCGCCAATGTTGGCGCTGGGACACAGACCAAGACTGCCAACCAGGGCTGCTGACAGGTCGCTCAGGATGTCACCGAACAGATTTGTGGTAACCAGTATATCGTATTTCTGCGGTGCAAGGATAAGATTGTAGGCCATGGCATCCACCAATGCCTCATCATACTGAACATCTTCCCCCTGCGCCACGTTAATACACACTTCACGGAAAAAACTGCATGATTTTAACACATTAGCCTTATGGACTATGGTCAGTCGGTTCTTACGCTCTTTTGCCAGTTTAGATGCTGTCCGCGCGATACGCTCACTGCATTTACGGGTTATGGTGCGGATGCTCGTGGCCCTGTCTTCGCCAATTTCTTCCTTGCCGCCGTACAGTCCTTCAGTATTCTCCCGTACAATGATGAAATCAAAAGGTTCCTTTGCCACATAAGGAGTATCTACGGGAATGTTCAGTGACCGAAACGGCCTGACATTGGCATAGAGGTCAAGTTCACGCCTGATGTGCAGCAATACGCTCTGGTAATTGGGGTCACTGGGTGTGGTGATGGCACCCAAAAGGATGCAGTCACAATCCCGCATTACATCCAGGTCATTATCGTCCATTGCCCGGCCGGTACGTTCCCATTTGCCATATCCCACTTCCACAGGCACAATTTCAAATTCAAGTCCTACCGCCTGCAGTACATTTACTGCAGGAGGGATTACTTCATGACCGACACCGTCCCCTTCAATCACTGCCACTTTCATTGAAGGTCATCGTCCAGTCTGTTTACCAACAATCGTATAGCATCCACAATATCATATTCTGATGCTCCCCAGTGGACTACCACACCATCATGGCCATTGATGTTGATAAGCCCGGTCTTCCTTGTCTGGCAGCATCGTGTAATAAAAGGTTTTGAAGGTTTGATTAATTCAGCCCTAAGCGGACACATATTAATTTGCTTGTATGTATGATCAGGGAACCGGAGTTCAAATATTTCCCTGGATATATCGCAGCCTACCAACAGCGAACCGTCTTCAATATCATCGTCGGAGTCAAGGTACTTGCCGTTTAATTCAGATGCAGTACAGGGGAATACCATTTTATCCCCTTCGAACTGCCTTATATCAATAAATGTTCTTTCAAAGGTAATATTCAATTCACCCAGGATGCCGCTATCAACAAGACGCTGGAGGGCAAATGACAGCCAGGGGGGATCGGGCGGGATGACATCGATGATCTCGATCTTTATGACATCCAGCATCGAGGGTTTGTGTACAAAAGTTATATGTTTGTCCCTGCCTGTGAATATTACTGTGTTCACCGGACCTTTACAATCCTCAATTGCCAGTAGTATCAATTTTGTCCTGTTATGGGCATCATGCTCGGCCTTGTGTAGTGTTACCTCTTCACCTTCAGCGATGATCTCCAGCTTTATGGGTCTTGTGAGCAGGGTCTCTGTCGGTTCAGTTTCTGCTTTTATTATCTTGATATTCCCATCAGGTAGATAAGCGATCATGTATTTAGTTGCAAAATAGATTGGAGCTTTTTTTTCAAATTTTTCGATGGGGTCCTCATATGAGATGCCTACCACCTTGTAATCTTCCGGAAATATCATAATTATACTATTCCAAACTCAATTCTTTGCCTGTTTTTTCCTATGGGCCACGAGACCTCCATCTAACAGCATTTCCTGCAAGAAATCAGGAAGTTTTGTACCCTCGTAAACTCTGTCAGCACACTGTACCTTACCCAGTTCAAGGTCAACTGTGCATATTTCGCCTTCCTGGCAGCTGACATCGGCTTCAATGATGGGAAGACCTATATTGATTGCGTTGCGGAAGAATATTCGCGCAAAGGATTTTGCAACCACGCAGGATATTCCGGCATGTTTCAGTGCCAATGGTGCCTGCTCGCGTGATGAACCGCATCCGAAATTCTCACCTGCAACTATAATATCGCCTGGTTTTATCTTTTTTGAAAAGTCGGGGTCAATGCCTTCCATTGCATGTTCTGCAAAAACCTGCATGTCAGTGGTTCTCAGGTACTTGCCGGGAATTATCACATCAGTATCGATGTCGTCACCGTATTTCCACACACTTCCTGAAATGGTCATATTCATTGAATCACTTTGGCGGATATTTATAATTACAGGATTATATACTTTTTTAATAAGGTATATGTCATTCGCCTGTTATCTGTAATATCAGTTCCCTGGACCGGGGCCTGTTATCCATATCAATAAAAATTATCTGCTGCCATGTGCCCAATGTCAGCTGCCCGTCAATAAAGGGGACAACCAGGCTGGGTCCCAGCATTGATGCCCTGATATGGGAGTGCCCGTTGCCATCCCCCCATTTGAGATTGTGGTCATACTCCAGCCCATGGGGCGCGAGTCTTTCCAGTGCAGCCTGCATGTCAGCTACCAGGCCCGGTTCGTATTCTATTGTGGTCACAGAACCTGTGGCACCGGGGACGAAGACCAGCACTGAACCATTCTTCAACCTGGAACTGCTGAGGTGCTGCTGTACCTGTCTTGTGATATCGATGATATCTGAGTGGCCCTTTGAGTTAAAAGTGATGTGTGCATTTATTATCTTCACGGCATTCCCCCTGGTTTGTACAGTATGAGTCTTTATAATTTAAATTATATAACTATTTAGACGGCATCATTTTTCAGAAGGCCATAATCCAAGATCCAAGGAGGATACTCCCAATAATTCGCACCCTGATAATCGACGGATACGTAGATGAGCCCGCTTGTTTAGGGGTTCCGCCCTATATCTCACCTTACCCCAGGTACATTGCCGGTGCCATGGCAGAACAGGGCATATCCAATGATAATATCCATTACCTGACCATTGACCAGGTACGGCAGGGACAGGGGCAGGATATTCTGGGGAAAGTGGGGTTGATTGTCATCATAGCAGGCATGACCGTGCCTGGCAAGTACCTGCGTGGCACACCTATCAACCTTGGTGAAATAAGCGATATCGCCCGTGTGGCCCGAGATACGCCTGTGGTACTGGGCGGTCCCATCAGGCTGGGATATGGAAGCCAGGGCGGCATAAAGGTAGCCGGGCCGGACCTACCGGGAATCACCCTTGCCAGGGAAGACATTGAGGCTTTCGTATATGATATGCTGACATCTCCCGGTGGATTGAAGGACCCGGATTCTGTGGCTCACCGGATGCGCTCCACCAGCGAAATAGCAAAATGGGGCGCCAGAGGTGCATTCATTATCAGGCAGCATCCCGATTATCCCTATGTGATGTGCGAACTTGAAACATACCGTGGATGTGCCCGCCAGAGTCACTGTTCCTTTTGCACCGAAGCCTTTTACGGTGATGCGGATTTCAGGGAGATAGAGGAAGTGGTTGCCGAAGTAGAGGCGCTGTACAGCAACGGTGCCAGGTATTTCAGGATTGGACGGCAGCCCGACCTGTTCAGTTACATGGCAAAGGATACGGGAGGAGATATACCGGTGCCCCGGCCTAAGGCCCTGGAGCAATTATACAAAGGTATTCGCAATGCTGCACCAGACCTCCGTGTGCTTCACATGGACAATGCCAACCCAGCAACTATTGCCACATATCCTGAGGAATCAGAAGAGATTGCCCGCATAATTGTAAAATACCATACGCCAGGGGATGTGGCAGCTATGGGAATGGAATCTGCTGACCCCGGGGTGGTCAGTGCAAACTGCCTGAAGGCCATGCCTGAGGATGTGCTGGAAGCCGTGCGTTTGATAAACCGTGTCGGTGGGGCGCGAGGGGATAACGGAATGCCCGAACTGCTGCCGGGCCTGAATTTCATTCACGGGCTCAAAGGTGAGTCAGAGGATACTTTCCATCACAATTTCCAGTTCCTGAAAGGTCTGCTGGATAGCAACCTTATGGTCAGGAGAATCAATATCAGGCAGGTGATGTCATTCCCTGGCACCCCGATGTGGCAGGAAGATAATACATACCGGTATCATAAACAGTTTATCAAATTCAAGGAAAAAGTGCGCAAAGAGATTGACCTGCCAATGCTTGAGCGTCTGGTGCCTGTGGGTACGGTGCTAAGGGATGTGATGTGCGAGGTATCTGATGGTATCACTTTTAGCAGGCAGCTGGCATCATACCCGCTGCTGGTGGGTATTCCTGCCGCGCTGCCGCTGGGGAGGTTCATTGACGTCACGGTCACGGGACACGGGTACCGCTCCATTACCGGAATACCTTATCCCCTGGATATTAATCATGCAGTTCCCAGGCTCATAGGTGAACTGCCGGGAGTGGGAAAGAAACGCGCCCGCAATATTCTCAAAGCACGGCCTTACCGGGATAAGGATGACCTGCTCGGTAAGCTGGAAAATATGGAAAATATTTTACCGTATATTATTTTTACAGTAGAAAATGAGTAGATAACGGATCACTGCTTGATAGCACTGACAAGTTCATTTATTTTCGATTTCACATCGCTGACCTGTTCTACGATAGTGCCGGTGACTATCATATCGGCGCCTGCTTTTACCAGTTTGGCAGCGGTCTCACCGGTACGGATTCCTCCGCCCACGATGACCATTGTCTCATCGCCCACAGATTGCTTAACAGCACCCACCATGGCAGCAGGGACCGGACTGTCGGCACCAGAGCCCGCTTCCAGGTAGATGTAATGCATGCCCATATATTTGCCAGCCAGGGCATATGCTACTGCAAGAGCAGGCTTTTTCTGGGGTATCAGTTTCGCATCCCCGACCCAGCCTACAGTGCCGCCGGGTTCGATGATGATGTAGGCCATAGAAATAGGTTCGATCCCGTATTTTTTTACCAGCGGCGCACCCATGGCCTGGTTGGTTGTGATGTAGTTGACATCACGGGAGTTGAGCAGGCTCATGAAAAATACAGCATCGGCATGGGCACTGACCCCGCCAGCACTGGCAGGGAACAGGATTGTGGGCAGGTCGGTCTGCTCCTTGATGGCTTTAAGGGTCTTATCAAGAATACTACCCCCGGCTCCGGTGGAACCGCCCACCATTATGGCGTCAGTTCCGCCTTCTGCAGCCTGGGCAGCCATCTTACCTGCGGTATCGGCAGACTGGCTGTCAGGGTCGATAAGGGTCAGGTGTACTGCGCCCTGTGTCTTCAAGACATTGTTCAGCCGCTCTTCAACACTCATATCAGTATCAGGCGCTTCTGCTTTCCTTGGACTTCATACGAAGTTGCTTGGACTTGCATTTCCTGCATCGTGTAGCCTTGATAGGGTTTCGTGCATTGCAGTTCATGCATATCTTAGTGTGCAGAATATGTGCTTCAGCTTCAGGGAATCGTGCCATTGATAATTTCTCCTTAATAATATGAGTACTATGATTTGATAGAGCCATACTAAGGTGATACAGGTTTTTAATGGTTTCGGCGGGATTGGATAAAAAAGTCTGGCGTTAGTATATTTTAAGGACCCTACTCATTCTTTGCGGTCTTTGCGCCCTTTGCGGTGACAGAAAAAAACCACACCGCAAAGACCGCGAAGTACGCAAAGAAAATAGAGTTAGATGTCATCATTAAACTTCTACATCAAAAGATTTGACACACCTGTTTAGGCGATACTTTGAAATAAATAAACGTGTATCTAATCACCCAGCGCGCGGGGATAGCCAAGCCAGGCCAAAGGCGCAGGACTTAAGATCCTGTTACGTAGGTGTTCGCGGGTTCGAATCCCGTTC
>JAKRWB010000703.1 GCA_022353185.1 ANME-2 cluster archaeon
GTTCATAGAAGGTGCTTTAAAACCTGCAGGAAATGAAAATCTCTGCCAGGGTGGATGTCATTAATCCTAATCGTTATACCCCGCAGCTCTGCTGTGGGGAGCTTCATTGCGAAATGGCGGATTCATGTTCGGGTTGTTGATCTGACTGACTCTCAATTGTGTGCATTATTACTTTTTGATTCGGATTTTATTGAATTCAAAATAAAAGTTAATTCTTTTTTCTCCACTCAAAATCCGAATCAAGATAATCTGTTACCAAAGACAAGCAAATCAATAAATTGTAGACCATAGAAATAAAGTTACACATGGAAAATGTTTATTGTCAGCACAATTAAAAGATAGCTTTATGCTTTAAAAGAACAATTTATTGTTAGACCTCAAATGAATTTTTTAAAAATTAAAAATTACATATTGGGAACTATATTTATTTTAGTAGCCTCAGTTTCTTATTACTTTGTAAATCAGGGAACAATCAGCATTAATACTTATACATTTATATTAACCATTTCAATTGCTTTAGCTATCTTTTTTTTCCAATTTGGAAAAAGTATGACAATTGAGTCAACAATAAGTGATCTATCTAAACTAACTCACTTAACAAAAAGATTCCAGGATTATGACTATTCAACAAGGCTACAGATATTGGACGAGCAGCTTATGTGTGGCAGTCCATCATTGAAAGATATACCGGCTCTATCGTATCAAGCCAAAATTGAAAACTGTGGATTGAAACCTATCAAAATAGATTGTTTATGCTTAGACTATGGAGACAAAATTGATTCGAATAAACGCATGAGGCGTCACATAGACGGAGAGCTATATTTGAGTCCAGGAAAATGGCACGAATTCGGTATCGAGATATCATGGGTAGATGTGGAACAAATGAAAAAGCACTTTAATATTGACCAATGCTTTTTTTTCTTTAGAGTTGCGTACCATGCCCCCGATGGTTCAATCCAAGAAAACATTCGAAAACTTGGTGATACAAGATCAATAATTATCCAAAAAGGTGATTGCTTAACTTAAAAAATAACTATAATTATATTCATTCCGATAACAATTGTAAACACCACATCCAAATATTTCTAAAAATTTCCGCAGATTCCTGCAGAGAATTGCGTACTTCTCCTTTATGGAGATTGTCGGAAAAGCCAAATTTTCGAATATTTCAGCTTTACTGTTTAAACTTGGTCGGGCGCAGCATAGTGATTTAG
>JAKRWB010000704.1 GCA_022353185.1 ANME-2 cluster archaeon
GACAATCTCGAAGCATGGCTTCATCTCAATTGCAAAAAAATATTATCTCTCAATTTGATGTAAATATTTCAGAATCCAGCCTTGTCTTCAATTCCTCAACTTCCTTCTTCAGCCTTGCAAGGTCCTTCTTCTCAGCATCCAGTTTCTGTCCGGTAGAATCCATCATGTTCCGGCACTCAGATATCTCATCTTCAATCTGTGTTTTCTCCCTATAAACAGAAAGCCCCTCTAACTCTCCCTGCACACCCGCAAGTTTTGAAGAAAATTCCTCCCTTTGACTTTTAAGCTTCAACAGGACATCAGTCCCCACCAACCTGTCTATCTGCTCAAGTATCTTGTTAATCTTCGGCTGCTTAAGCCCCAGACTCCCGTCCTCCACACGCACTTTCATTTCAGTCAGGAACGGAGTGATATCTGTCCCAAGTGCCAGGACCGGCTCGCCATTCAATATCTTCAGGACCTTCCTGCTCTCAGCAGACATGATATGCCGCCTGCTCTCGTCCTGTTTTTCCATTCTGGACAGGGCTTTGAACAGCGGAGCAAACAACCCAGCCAGGTTCGAATCAATGCCGGACACCTGCCCCTCAATGGTCCGGGCCTGCTCTTCCAGTTCCCGTGCCATGGTAAACTCAGCACCCGATTCTATCTCTTCCAGTTTAGACTCTTCAGAGCCCAGTTCAGCCTTCAAGGTCTCATATTTGCCAGTGAGGTCATTGATATTCTTCTGCTTCTCCTGTATCTGCTGTTGGGTCTGGGTTATGAGTTCCATATCCCCTGGCATCCTTTCGTATGCTTCCAGTTCAACCTTCACTTCATTGATGGGGGCAACAAGCTCATTCAGCAGGACATCCAGGTGTTTCAGCCCTGCCAGAATATCCCTGTAAGCCTCTGGAAAAAGCGCTTTTACATACTGCTGGCTCCGAACAGCGTTCTCAAGAGATGTGTTCAAAAGAGCTCTGGTATCTGTATAGAATTCTAACGCTTTGGCAGGGTCTGTATCTTCAGGTACAACTGTCCTGTCCTTTATGATGTCCAGGTTCTTGACCACGTTGTCCCGGTTCGATGCACCTGCTTTTGCTAACCTTTTGAATACTTTCTCCCCAAACTCAGCATTGATCAATTGAACCCTGCTGTTATCAAGTTCTTCAAGAGCCTCACGAATTCCTCCATACGTTCGCTGGATATGTGACCTCAGTTCCCTGAACATCTGGTCCGACTCATTCTCAATCCAGCCAGCCAGCTCACTGAACTTAAGTGATACCTGTCGAGGTAATTCCTCTTTTTTCCCGAAAAATCTCTTTATAATCTTCAAATAAACCAAAATTCAAATGGAAGTATTGTTTTAAAAAAGTATGCAGGGTGCCAGGCACCCATTCACATCTATTCGTCGGTCATGGCGCCACTGAAGTAGCTGTCATAAGAACCCATATCAAAGTGCCCGTGACCACTCAGGTTGAACAGGATGGTCTTCTCTTCGCCAGATTTCTTGCACTCCAGTGCC
>JAKRWB010000705.1 GCA_022353185.1 ANME-2 cluster archaeon
AAAGATTTATTAGTTTATAAACCTTTATTTATAAAAATAACTATTAATTTTTAAGAACCACATAATCCGTCAGAACTAGCAAAATTCAATTATACAGCGAATAGATCAGATTCAGATGCGACTACAAATCCGTGTAAATCAGTGGAATCTGTGTCTGAAAAATAAATAATACAATGCAAGTGATGTTACCCAAATGATGTTAAAGAGAACTATTTTTTTCATCAAACAGTTATCAAAAACACTTGATGTATGATGTACTGTTGCTGTTCTCCCGGAATTTTCCGAAAATTATACATTACAGGGGCTGGAATATAGCAGCATGAGTTTTGAAGTGATACCTGCTGTTGACCTGAAAGGTGGAAAGTGTGTACAACTGGTGCAGGGTGTGCCCGGGACTGAAATGGTTTCGCTGGATGACCCTACTGCCCAGGCGATTCGCTGGGTGGATGAAGGGGCCAGGACGTTGCATCTTATCGATCTGGACGGTGCCATCCAGGGCGAAAGAATAAATGCTATTGCAATTGAAAATATTGTGGCCGCCACTGACGTCACCATAGAGGTAGGCGGCGGCATCAGGACTGCCGGTGATGTAAAGGAGTTGCTGGAGCTGGGTGTGGACAGGGTGATTATCGGTACGGCTGCCGTGAATGACCCCGGTTTTGTGCAGGAGATGTCTGATGAACATGGGAAAGAGCATATCATGGTGTCCCTGGATGCAAAGAACGGTAAAGTGACCACTCACGGCTGGGCCAGGATATCTGACTTTACCCCGCCTGAACTGGGGCGCCAACTTGAAAATATGGGTGCGGGCAGTATCCTTTTTACCAATATCGATAGTGAGGGGCTGCTGAAAGGTGTTGACCCCGAACCCACCCGTATACTGGTTGAGGCAGTGAACATACCGGTGGTGGCATCGGGCGGCATTACCACTGCCGATGATGTGAGGATTATAAGGGATACGGGTGCTGTGGCGGTTGTTGTTGGCAGTGCATTGTATACGGGACGGCTGAGCCTGTCCGAGGCCATTCAGGCTGCAAAGGAGTAGGAAACATACCAGTTTATACTGCATTAGGGATATTTCATTCCTATATATTCTATTCAATCAATAAAATCATCTGGAAGTAGGGATATGAGAACTGCAAAACAGAAACGTAAGACCAGAGAAACGTCTATTGAAATAAAGCTCAACCTGGATGGCAGCGGTTCGGCTGATATAGATACGGGTGTGGCTTTTTTTGACCACATGTTAACTTCAATGGCACGGCACGGTAGACTTGACCTTACAGTACAGGCCCAGGGTGATGTCCACGTCGATGAGCACCACACCATCGAGGATGTGGGTATAGTGCTGGGTGGTGCTCTTTCAAAGGCGCTGGGGGATAAGAAGGGTATCGCCAGATTCGGTGAAGCGCGTGTGCCCATGGACGAAGCGCTGGCCGAAGTAGCACTTGATCTGGGGGGACGGAGTTACCTGACCTTTGATGCCAGGTTCATGAGTTCGAAGGTTGGAGATTTTGGGACCCAGATGACCAGGCATTTTTTTGAGTCGCTGGTTAGCAATGCGGGCATCAATGTGCATATGAAAGTAGAAGGTGAGAACGACCACCATAAGATCGAGGCGCTGTTCAAGGCATTTGCGGTAGCACTGCGGCGAGCTGTGGTTGTGGGTGGAGACGTGGTGCCCAGTACAAAAGGTGTACTGTAATACTAATTCGAATGGAATTTTCTGTTCCCTGAAAGATTCAATCCTTTATGGCATGTTTGAGTTTGATATTAGCTAATGTGACATTTCAAGCATTTTCTGTCTGGCAGGACTATCCCAATAATACATGCAAGTTGGTGTCGGGCCACGATTTGTTTTCGATTTAGTTTCTAACTCTAAACAAATATTTCAGAGTGATATTGAATGCGAAATCTTTTCGGGATTACACAATTTTGAAAAAAACAGAAATGTTTATATGTAATGTAGCATGTTTTAATCAATACTCATCATTATAATAATTATAGTAATGCAATAAGTCAATGAAGTATTATGAAATGCAGTGATAAATATAACGATTAAAAATATCCTCCAAAAAGAAAAACGGGGCCACAATCCAAAAATGCGTTTTTGAGGGACGCACAGGATGTGGTTCCGGTTTTTTAATTCCTTTAATTACATACAAATCCCATTGCTACACCATTGCATATTGCAACCTTCAGGTAATACTTAATGTCAGTGCCAGAAGCATAGTGTTAATGATTGTAAGAACTGACATAATCTGAATTTTCATCCTCTATTTTACTACAAATAGTAACCCTGATGTTCCTACTGTTTGCTGTATGAAACTTATTAAATCCATACCTTTAATGCTCATTAAAACCAATAGAAGGACCAACGAAAACCCCAGAAAATCCTCGCTATTGCCAAGATGAACTTGGGGCTTTAGAGTTAGGTTCTATACTAACACAAAACATCACAAATCGGAATGGTGACAATTTATGGTAATAGGTGTGATAATGGTCAATGTAGTGCCTGGTCAGGAGAAGGCCGCGTACAGTGAAATCCAGAAGATTGAAGGGATCAAGGACATATATCATGTGTTTGGAAAATATGATTTTGTAGTTATCAGTGAAGTGGAGGGACTGAGTACCCTGAACAACCTGGTCGATACAATACGTGAGAGTGAGAACGTCACCGCTACCCAGACTGTAGTAGGCGCAGAACTCTGAACACCTCCTGCTGTCAACAGCGGGGGATAATATCAAAAAGTTAATATTTAATAAGTGACATACTCCATGTCATAAAAAACGGATATTAATTTCTAAAAAAGAGAAGGGGAAAATTAGTGGTACAACCAATAGCAGAAGAGCTTGCAAAAAAACAGCGTGCCATAAGTATCGCAGAATTCTTTGAAAAGAACCGGCAGATACTGGGTTTTGACTCTGCACCCCGCAGCCTGCTCACCGCAGTGAAGGAAGGTGTGGACAATTCGCTGGACGCCTGTGAAGAAGCAAGCATATTGCCCGATATCATGGTCAGTATCGAGGATGCAGGTGGAGAGAATATTGGGCTCATCATAGAGGATAATGGTCCGGGCATAGTCAAAGAACAAATACCAAAGACATTTGCCAAACTCCTGTACGGCTCCCGCTTCCATGCCATTAAGCAGAGTCGCGGCCAGCAGGGTATCGGTATATCAGCCGCTGTGCTGTACAGCCAGTTGACCACGGGCAGGCCCACCCGTATCATATCCAAGATAGACAGGGACAAACCTGCCTATTACTATGAACTGATCATCAATACCAGTACCAATGAACCCGAGATACTTGAGGAAAAGGTAGTGGACTGGGACCGCCCAAGGGGTACCCGTGTTGAACTGGAAATGAAAGCATCCTATGTGAAGGGACGGCGCCAGAGCGTGCTTGAATACTTGAAAAGCACTGCTATCGTCAACACCCATGCAAGGCTTACCCTGGTGGAACCGGACGGCAATACCATTGTATTTGACAGGGCCGTGGACATCATCCCTGAACCTGCGCAGGAAATACTGCCGCATCCTGAAGGTATTGAACTGGGTACGCTTATCAAGATGCTGCGCTACACTGACAGGCAGAAACTAGCCCCGTTCCTGCGTTATAGTTTCTCCCGTATCGGGCTGCATACTTCAGAGGAAATATGCAAAGCTGCACACCTTGACCCCGAAAGTGACCCCCACAAGCTTCCACTCGAAGATGCAAAAAAACTCATTGATGTCTTTAAAAAAGTGAAGATATCAGCACCTCCCACCGATTGTCTTTCACCTATCACTGAATCTCTCATCTACAAAGGACTGGAAAAGGAATACAGTGTGGATTTTATTGCCACCATCAGCCGTCCCGCATCTGTGCACTCGGGACATCCCTTCCTGGTAGAAGCCGGTATTGCTTATGGCGGCAGCCTGGGTAAGGAGGACAGGGTCATTATCTTAAGGTTCGCCAACCGTGTGCCGCTATTGTACCAGCAGGGCGGGTGCGCTATCACCCATGCTATTGAGAATATCAGGTGGAAGAACTATTCCCTGAACCAGCCAGGTGGCGGCATACCCGCAGGTCCTGCCGTTTTCATGGTGCATGTGGCTTCCACCCATATACCTTTCACATCAGAGAGCAAGGATGCTGTGGCAGACGTTCCAGAGATTATGGCAGAGGTCGAACTTGCCCTGAAGGATGTGGGGCGCAAGCTCAAGACATTCCTTTCAAAGCAGCAGCACCTGTCCATGCGAAGGGAGAAAGAGGAAATTATCAAGAAGATTCTCCCCAGGATTGCTGAGAAGGTCTCACAGATTATGGACAAACCCACGCCTGACATTACGCCCATCGTGGCCAAGGTTATGGGCAATTTGCTGGTACAGCGCAGTGTATCCAAAAACGGTGACGGTTACCAGGTAGAGATTGACATCCATAACTACGGTGATGCAGCTTTTTCTATCAAACTACATGATACTCACCAGTACCCGGTAAAAGATGCCCAGCCTGAACCAAAAACCATTTCCATGGGCAGGGATACCGACCATACCTGGAAACTTAAACTGAAAGCAGGTGATAGGGAGACAATCAAATACCACCTGTCATTTGTATCTGAAGAAGAAGCTAACGCTTTGCCCGGCCTGATAGTTGAAGGTGTTGATGAAGCAATGGTTAACGGGGCCAAGGCCGTACGGGGGTATGTGGATGAGTGAACAAAAACAGCAGCGGGATAAAATAGCAAAGGAAGCGCTGTTGGGTATTATTGAGCGGTTCTATGACCAGTTTGAGCACCAGATAGTGCCCAATATCGTAATGCCTACTCGTACAAAAGCCAATATCGAATACAATAATGACAGCGAAGTGTGGGTTTACGGAGATAGTACCAGCGTCCGCAGCGCGAAGACCGTGAAAGGTGCAAACCAGATACTGAAGATGTCCTATGTTGTGGAAATGCTTATCAAGGAACATCTTGAGAACAACCGTGGCTCGACTTTGAGGGAGTTGTATTACATCTCAGAGAACTGGGACATAGCCAAATTCAATGAACAGCCCGAAAGCGACCGCATGATTGAGGACCTTGAGGTAATAAGTGCACTGCAGCGGGAATATTTCCATATGAGGCCGGAAGAGGATGGTGCAACTCTGTTTGGTTCATTGAAGCTCAAGGAGACCACAAAGCGGGGCGAGCGGATAATCCACTGCCGTGACGATGTGGGCGAAGGTGGATACCAGATACCTTTCAATGTTGAGAACGTGGAGTTCCTTGAACACGATGCAAAATTCATTATAGCTATTGAGACCGGCGGTATGCATGCCAGGCTTATTGAGAACGGTTTTGATGAAGAATTTAATGCTATCCAGGTGCATCTCAAGGGCCAGCCTGCCAGAAGTACCCGGCGCATGTTAAAGCGGCTCAATGAAGAGTTGAATCTCCCTGTGGTAGTGTTCACTGATGGGGACCCGTGGAGTTACCGGATATTTGCCAGTGTGGCTTATGGTGCCATAAAAAGCGCGCACATGTCCGAATTCATGGCAACACCTGCTGCAAAGTTCATTGGCGTGCAGCCCAGTGATATTGTGGATTACGACCTTTCCACTGACAAGTTGACCGATCAGGATATCAAGGCCTTGCGCAGTGAACTGACAGACCCCAGGTTTGATTCCGATTACTGGAAAACCCAGATACAACTACAGCTTGATATCGGTAAGAAAGCAGAACAGCAGGCCTTTGCAGGTAAAGGACTGGACTTCGTGACCCAGCGGTATTTGCCCGAGCGGCTCACCGAGATGGGGATAATTTAATAATTTTGATAATTTTTGGAGACCATAGATGACAGATAAACAATACGATGCTGGTAAGATACAGGTACTTGAAGGACTGGAAGCAGTGCGCAAGCGCCCCAGCATGTATGTAGGCAGCACAGACACACGTGGACTTCACCACCTGGTTTATGAAGCGGTTGACAACAGTATCGACGAAGCACTTGCAGGGTACTGCGAAAATATTGAGGTCACTATCAACAGGGATAACTCGGTGAGTGTGCTGGATGACGGGCGCGGCATTCCCGTGGATATTCATGAAAAATTCAAAAAATCCGCACTTGAAGTGGTCATGACCATGCTCCATGCCGGCGGTAAGTTCGATGCCGAGTCGTATAAAGTTTCAGGCGGTCTGCACGGTGTTGGTGTATCTGTGGTGAACGCCCTGTCCGAATGGATGGAAGTCGAGGTGTACCGCAATGGGAAAGTGCACTTCCAGCGGTACCAGCGGGGAAAACCCATGAGTGACGTCGCAGTGAGGGGGGACACTGACAAGACAGGCACCAATGTAACATTCAAACCTGATTATGAGATTTTTGAGACTGTTGATTTTAGTTTCGAGACCATATCCAAACGCCTGAGGGAAATGGCATACCTGAACAAGGGTATAAAAATTACCATCAGGGATGAACGCACGGGCGATGAGAAACTGTTCCATTACGAAGGTGGTATCGTTGCTTTTGTCGAGCACCTGAACAAGAACAAAAACGCACTACACCAACCACCGGTATATTTCCAGAAGACCAAGGACAGCACCCAGGTGGAGATTGCTATCCAGTATAATGACAGTTATACAGAGACAGTGTTCTCTTTTGCCAATAATATCAATACCCATGAAGGTGGCACCCATCTTAGCGGCTTTAAGGCGGCCCTGACCCGTGCTGTCAATGATTATGCCAAAGACCGTGGACTTATTAAAGGCAGCGAAAAGCTCTCTGGTGAGGATATCAGGGAAGGGCTGACCGCAATTATCAGCGTCAAACTCACAGAACCCCAGTTCGAAGGACAGACCAAGACCAAACTGGGCAACAGCGATGTTAAAGGTATCGTGGAGACCCTGGTGGGTGAGGGGCTGCGGGAGTTTCTGGAGGAACATCCAAAGGAAGCAGATAATATCATAAGTAAATCGGTGCTGGCAGCCCAGGCCAGGGATGCTGCCCGTAAGGCAAGGGAACTGACCAGGCGCAAGAGTGCACTGGAAGTATCTTCACTGCCAGGCAAACTGGCTGACTGCTCAGAGAAGGACCCGCGTCTTTGCGAGGTGTACCTGGTGGAGGGGGACAGTGCCGGGGGTTCGGCCAAACAGGGACGAAGCCGTAAGACCCAGGCAATATTGCCGCTGCGGGGTAAAATACTCAATGTTGAGAAGGCCAGGTTGAACAAGATACTCAAGAATAATGAGATACGTGCCCTGATAACTGCCATAGGTACGGGCCTGGGTGATGATTTCGATCAAGTGAAGGCCAGGTACCACAAGGTAATCATAATGACTGATGCCGATGTGGACGGTGCCCATATCAGGACATTGCTGCTTACATTCTTCTACCGTTACATGAAGCAGTTGATCGAGTTGGGATATGTGTACATAGCCCAGCCGCCCCTGTACCGCATTAAGAAGGGGAAGGTAACTCATTACGTTTACACTGATGCCGAGAAAGATGCGAAAGTGAAAGAGATGGGTAGTCAGGGGGTCGGAGTCCAGCGCTTCAAGGGGCTGGGCGAGATGAATCCCGACCAGTTGTGGGATACCACCATGAATCCGGAGACCAGGACACTTGTACAGGTCACTCTGGACAATGCCTTGGCAGCGGATGAGATTTTCACAATACTTATGGGAGATAAGGTTGAGCCCAGGCGGGAATTTATTGAACGGCACGCAAGGGAGGTGAAGAACCTTGATGTCTGATGAATTTCCAGAGGATGAAGAGTTGAACGATAACGAGGAAAATATGGTAGAAGATACCGGTGAGGATACTGAAGAAAATATCAGTGAGGATACTGAAGTGGATCTTGCTGAGGACACTGACGAGAATGTACCTGAAGATATCGGTGCGGATACTGGCGAAGCTACTGGTGAAGAAATCGGCAAAGGTACTGGCGATGGTATTGTAGATAAGATTATACCTATGAACATCGAGGACGAGATGAAGAACTCGTATATCGATTATGCTATGAGCGTTATCGTTGGCCGTGCACTGCCTGATGTGCGTGACGGCCTGAAGCCTGTGCACAGGCGCATCCTGTTCGGTATGCAGGAACAAGGCATGACCCGTGATAAGCCCTACAAGAAATCTGCCAGGATAGTGGGTGATGTCATGGGTAAGTACCATCCCCACGGCGACGCTGCCATTTATGACACTATGGTCAGGATGGCCCAGGATTTCAATTTACGCTATCCCTTAGCTGATGGCCAGGGTAACTTCGGCTCCATTGACGGAGATTCGGCAGCAGCCATGCGTTATACCGAGGTTCGCATGGACCGCATCGCTGAGGAAATGTTGGCTGATATTGACAAAAATACGGTAGATTTTATACCCAACTATGACGGGTCCATGGAAGAACCGACGGTGCTGCCCTCCAAACTGCCTAACCTGCTGGTAAATGGCTCCACTGGTATTGCAGTGGGTATGGCTACCAACATGGCGCCCCATAATCTCAACGAGATAGTGGACGCGGTGAACATGACTATCGATGACCCGGATGTAGAGATCCAGGACCTGATGGGCGTGGTCAAGGGCCCTGATTTCCCTACCGGTGCCTATATTTTTGGCAGCAGTGGGATTCGCAGTGCATACCAGACCGGGAGAGGCATTGTTAAGATGCGGGCAAAGACCCATATTGAGGAAAATAAGAATAAAGAGACGATAATCATTGATGAGGTGCCTTATCAGGTGAACAAGGCCAGACTCATCGAGAACATCGCCGAACTGGTCAAGGAAAAGAAGATTGTTGGCATTACCGATTTGCGGGACGAATCTGACAGGGATGGCATCAGGGTAGTAATTGAGCTGGGCCGTGGGACCAATTCAGATGTGGTGTTGAACCAGCTGTATAAACATACCCAGATGGAGTCCTCCTTCGGTATCATCAATCTGGCACTGGTGGACGGCCAACCTCAGGTGCTGAACCTGAAAGAACTGATCGTGCATTTCATTGACCACCGAGTAGTGGTTATCACTAGGCGCAGCCAGTTCGAACTTGAGAAGGCCCGCAAGCGCGCCCATATCCTTGAAGGACTGCAAATTGCACTGGACCATATCGACCAGGTCATTGCCCTTATCAGGGCAAGCAAGACCGTGGACGAGGCCCGAATTGGGCTTATGTCCAATTTCGACCTGAGTGAGGAGCAGGCCAAGGCCATATTGGAGATGAGGCTGCAAAGACTCACTGGTCTTGAACGTGAAAAGATCGATAACGAACACAAAGAACTGCTTGAAACCATTAAAGGGCTCCTTGAGCTTTTAGGTGACCGGGCCAAGATACTGAAACTCATTAAGGAAGAACTTGCAGATATCAGGCAGCGCTATGGTGATGCCAGGCGCTCCCAGATCATCGAGGGCGGTGTGGACCTGGAGGATGAAGACCTGATACCTGTGGAAGATGTGGTGGTCACTATATCCAACAGCGGTTATATCAAACGCATGCCAATTGACACGTACAGGCAGCAACGCAGGGGCGGTCGCGGTGTAATCGGTATGGATACTAAGGAGGCCGATTTCGTGGAAGACCTGTTCGTGGCATCCACGCATGATTATATCCTGTTCTTCACAGACCGTGGACGCGTCCACTGGCTTAAGGTCTATGAGATACCTGATGCTTCAAGGCAAAGCCGCGGTAAGGCCATAATCAACCTTATTGAAGTGGAAAACGGTGAGAGTGTTACTGCGCAGATACCGGTTAAGACGTTTGATCAGGGTCATAACCTCATAATGGCTACCAGGTGCGGTGTAGTGAATAAGACCGACCTGTCAGCGTTCAAAAATCCAAGACGCGGAGGCATTATAGCCATTAAGCTGGATGAAGGGGATGAACTGCAAACCGTTAAACTGACAGATGGTTCAATGGACATTATTATTGGCACCCGACACGGCAAAGCGATTCGGTTCTCAGAAACCGACGTTCGTCCAACAGGCCGCAGCTCCAGGGGCGTTCGCGGTATCCGGCTTGTCAGTGATGATTATGTGGTTGGAATGGATATCGTCAGGGATGACGCAACCCTGTTGACCATTACCGAGAACGGATTCGGGAAGCGGACAGAGTTCAATGAATATCGTAACATTAACAGGGGCGGTCAGGGTGTCATAACCATTATATCCAGTATTCGTAACGGCCTTGTGGTAGATGTAAAAGCAGTGAATGAATCCGATGAACTTATGGTGACCACTTCCGGTGGCATCATTATCCGGGTCCCGGTCTCAGATATCAGGATACAGGGACGTAATACCCAGGGCGTGAAGATCATGAACGTTCATGGCGGAGATAAAGTGATGGGTGTAGCCCGGGTTGTACGTGAGGATAAAAGTATTGAGGATATTATAATTGAGAATGATATTATTGAAGAAACTACAATTGAGGATACTACAATAGAGAATAATAGTATTGAAAAAGATAATATATAATAAAAGCATCAATATATTTAAGAATTCTTGAAATTAGAGGGGATGATGCTGATATGCAAGAATTAGTCGCATTGCCGACTTTAAATGAAAACAACGTACCGGGCCTGATGGAACCTGACGAGTTTGAGGAACCGGTGGAGATACTGGTCAGACTGGTTCAGGATGGGGAAATAGACCCCTGGAACATCGATATCGTTGACGTTACTGACAAGTTTTTCAGGCACGTTGAGAAAATGGAGCGTATGGACCTGCGGATTTCTGGCAGGACACTGCATTATGCTGCTATCCTGCTTCGCATGAAGTCCAATGCACTTGTTGAAGTGCCAGTGGTAGAGGACGATTCATGGGTCGATGATTATGATTTTTTTGAAGTGGACGAGTATCCGATTCCCAGACCGCCCGTGCGGCGTCTTTCCCACAGGTCGGTCACACTGAACGAACTCATCATGGAACTGGAAAAAGCCGAAGTCGTAGAAAGACGGAAGGGTATGCGCAATCGGACAAAAGAACATATGCAGCTTAACCGGTATACTACTGAGCAGGTGTTGGGTATAGCGCATGAAGAGGATATCGAGGGTAGGGTGGAGAATCTACGGACTATGTTAACAGAGTTGCTATATGATAGAAATTACATTTCACTCAGTGAAATATTAACAGGTGACCGTTCAAATAAACTGATGACCTACATCTCGCTTTTATTCCTGGCAAACATGAAGGAAGTGTGGCTTGAACAGGAAGAGCTTTTTGGTGAATTATATATCCGATACCCCGAAGTTTCGGGGGTATATACATAGGGGACCGTGAAATAATCGAAGCAGCATTGTTTGCTGCAGGCGGACCGGTAGAGTTGGCCGCATTAAAGGAACTGGTAGGTAAGCGCAAGAAGGTTCCTGGTATTATTGAATCACTAATAGAGGAATATAAACAGCGTCATACCGGGCTGGATATAGTTGAACTGGAAGGTAAGTACGTGATGCAGGTCAAACCTGAATATGCCGACCGAGTCCGCAGTGTTGCACCCAAGGAACTGCCATCTCCCATACTCCGCACACTTTCCATGATAGCGTACCACCAGCCTTTGCTCCAGAGCGACCTGGTTGAGAAGCGGGGTAATGCTACGTACGACCATGTGAGGGAACTGGAAGAGCGGGGGCTGATAAAACGTACTCCTGAGGGCAGAAGCCAGATACTTACTACCACGCACGGTTTTGCCGAATATTTCGGACTCAAGTCCAGTGAACCAGATTTTGTCAAGCAGAAGATAATTGAGATGGTTTCCCATGATAGTCAGGTTGGGCTGGACAAATGGCTGGGTGTGAAGAAACCCATTGGTGTGACCAGAGGGTACATGTCCCTGATGTTCCTGCTGGGTATCGAGGACTTTAAAGTGGTGGAACCTTACAATCCCACCCAAAGTGACATTGAACGAATGAATACGTTGGGCAAGCTGGTAATTGCCAAAGGTTACGGGGAAAAGGCTGCAGAGTATTTCAACGGTGAGATTATTGAGATACAGGCCGTCACTTTTGACGACCTGCTGAATACCATAGACCAGCTGTCGAATCTGGGTAAAAAGGATAAAGTCAATGCCGCGGTTGAAAGTATCAGGAAATTGAAAGAGCAATATCTGTCCCAGGCTATGGGTGTGTCTGCCAGGGTGAAACCGGGTACTGATATGGTTTCCAGGCTCATCACCGATATGAAACTCAATGTCTCTGCACACGGACTGCTAGTAGCGCCCGATTACGGGCTATCCTCCGAAGGAGTGGACGTATCCAAAGATGCTGATATACTGGTGCCTACGCACAGGAATGCACCGGACAATATAGTGGAGCGTGTGTGCCAGCGGTATGAAGCAATACTCAATGGGATTGCCAAAAAGGATTTTAAGGTCTAACCTTATATAAGAGATTATTATATTATGGCAGATTATGATGTAATAGTTGTAGGTGGCGGCATCAGTGGCCTGATGTCTGCTATGACACTATCCAAACACGGAAAAAAAGTACTTGTCCTGGAAAAACACAACAATGTTGGAGGCAATTGCAACAGTTATATGGTTGATGGATTCCAGGTCGATACAGGAGTGCATGCTATAACACACCTCAGGGAAGGACCGCTACGCAGGCTTATAGATATTTATTTTGATTACACTCCTGTGTTACTTGACCACGGGGCCTATTATGTCCGAACCCATAAAGGCATTTCGAAGATACCATCCACACTAAAGGCATTTGCTACTTTTGATATGCTTCCAAAGATGGATCGGCTATTGCTGAGCCAGACAATTGCAAAGGCAATTACGCAGACCACCCTGGGTACTGAATTGACCCACCAATCAATGTATGATTACCTGCCAAAAGGTCTGTCGCAGGATGCCCTGTACTTTATCGATGCTATCTGTCACTCCTTATCAGGTAGGTCCATGAAGGAAACCTCGGTGCACAGGGTGATGACAGGCAGCAGTTTCATGCGGGATAGTGTTCCAGAGAACTTTTTGGAGGATGAGGAAATTGCTTACTCGTACAAGGCTCTGCTTGCGAATCATCTGACCGGGGGGCAGATAAAGGAACATTTGTCAGTGCTCACGAGGCTTGCAGTTAATAATATCGGTTATTCACAGGCATATCCTCGTAGAGGACTGAAAAGTTTCCTGAACGCTGTACTGTATTCCATGTCAAATACAGTGGAAATACAGACTTCATCAAAAGTGTCAAGCATATTTACCAGGGAAAGTGTGGTGAAAGGGGTGATGACGGATGATGACACATATACGGCAGATGCGGTGGTGTATACTGGTTTTGTAAAGGATATGCCTGATGTGGTTGATAACTTGCCGGCATCATATATTCAGGAACTGAAAGGGATTGTTCAGACCCGTAGTGTTACTATATGGCTGGGGCTTGATTCAAAGCTGCCTGAATTCGATTATACAGGTTCAGAGATATGGTTCAAACCAAGGGCATATTGG
Source organism: ANME-2 cluster archaeon (assembly GCA_022353185.1). Taxonomy (GTDB): domain Archaea; phylum Halobacteriota; class Methanosarcinia; order Methanosarcinales; family Methanocomedenaceae; genus Methanocomedens_B. The sequence goes on from JAKRWB010000705.1 coordinate 13,399, forward strand.
GCCATGCCCATCAGCAATTACGATGCACAACTGGCACCGCCCGGTAAGCAGCTGGTAGGATTTACGTTCATTGCGGATGAATCTGTACCTCTGGTTGAGGACAAGAAGCGGATGTACAATACCATACTTGAGGCAATACCCGGAATTGAGGACCATATTGAGATGACACATTTCCAGACCACTATACCAGAGAAGGCGGCAGTAACCATCAATGGTTATTTTGCACAGCCCAGGACACCAATAAAAAATCTATATCTGGCAGGTACTGATACTGATCGGCGCAGTATGGGAATAACCAGGGCCGGGTATTCAGTACTGGAACTGTTGAAGGTCATGCGGGATGACCACCACATTAAATGAATTTAGCTGTTCTTTTTGCGGTCCCGCATATATTCTGAGAAACCTGAGTTAAGCAATACCAGGATGCCACTTATGAAGGTGACCATCCCGAATTCTAATGGGTATGTCAATTCACCTTTTATTATGAGCAGGATACCGGAATGCATTACAATCAAGCCGATGATGAATGCTGCAATCTGGGGGCGCTTTTCTACAATACCGTAGTAAATGGCGGTGGCAACCAGTGTCCCGACGCCGAAATAAATGTATGGTGACGTTTCACCTGTTTCAATATTCATCACTATACCTCCCAGCAGGAAAACCAGACCCAGGAGAATAAGGTAATGCATCTTTTTGCCTTTTTTCATTTCAAGTACCCGACGTACCTACTGTATGAAATGTATTTATATTTATGCAGTATAATAATCTATTTAGGACGAAGATATGACTGATGTAAAAAGTCACGGGCTTTTCAAATTTCTTGCGCAAATTTATGATTTTGTTGCCAGGGTGGCCATGTTCGGTCAGTATGAGCGGTTGAGGCAGCAGTTACTTGGTAAGATTGAGATCAAGAAAGGCAGTCGCATTTTAGATATGGCGTCCGGTACCGGCTACCTGGCTGAGAAGATGGGGGCTGTCGACCTGGTATGTACTGATATTTCTGTGCATATGTTAAAACGGGCCAGGGCCAAGGCGAAAGGGGATTTTGTGCTGGCTGATGCGCACAGGCTGCCATTTAAGGATGGGGTGTTCCATGGTGCAGTTTCAAGTTTTGCTATGCATGAGGTGGGCAGGCCCGGTGAAGTATTGAGTGAAATGTTCAGGGTATTGAGACCGGGCGGTGAGATCGCTGTGATGGACGTGGTGCAGCAGACCAGGTTTTCAAAGAAGATACTGCTGGAGATATTCCATACTTTTGTTGAAATGCGGACTGCAAGCTATGTGAATATTGCACAGTTGAAGGATGCTTTCAGGGCGGCTGATGGATTTAATATACAGCTGGATATGTTCGGGCTGGTGGCTATTGTGTGGGGGAAAAAGAGAGTTTATAGTCAGAATCTTATGCATCGGTCATCGGTTAAGGATTTTGATTGATTCAATGCAGGATCATCTTCAGGATTAAGGGGGAGCGGCTGAGTGGTGTGTACTGTCTTATTAAGACCAGGGGCAGGGGTGGCAAGGGGCAGTGGCTGTTCTTCAGGAAGAAGGGGTGATTATTCAACACTGGCCGCAGTATGTTGAGGTGGGGCATGAGCGCGCCGGGGAGTTGCTGGAGTGGGATGTTAGGAATGGGCTGGCGTTTTTTTGGAGGAGGTATGGGATGGAGCAGGGTTTGGATGAGAAAATGAAATGATTGGAACTATCAATCTGGCGCAGGTCAGAATTGTTCGCAAGTTATTTATGCAGGCATCTTTAAGGCTGATGCAGGGAATTTCTTTAATTATGATATGGTAGGGGTGTCTGTAGGTATTCGGTTGCATCCTTGAACGTAGTTGAGGAATATATTCCAGTTCAATGAACACATAGGTGTTGAGTGAAATATTCCCTGAAATTCGGTATATACAGGCCCGGTACATTTGTACGGGGTATACCGTTGTGACTTCGTTCTATAGGCGTCTTTCATGCTCGTAAAAGCGATTGATATCCTGAACAACCTCATCAAACACAAAAATCAGGCGCGTAATGATAAACTGTTAAAGTTGCGTGCAGGATTGCGAAATGAATCGAAAGTTATTTAAAATCAGCAGTGTTCTCATTTCGATAGTGGTAAAAAATGAGTAATGAAATGACCAAAGATATCAAAGTACGGATGAATTGGCTGAAGGCCATGTATATTTACACTATTTTTGGAGCGGGAGGATTCGGATTGGGAATAATTGTCGTTCCCGAAGTGATGAAATCTATGTTTGGATGGCCAGTTTCAGAACCAATAGTCCTGGGAATTGTTGGTAGCGTTTATGTGGCATTCGGGATATTATCCATATTCGGCATGCGGTCTCCTCTCAAATTTGTGCCTGTTCTGTTGCTGCAACTTTGCTACAAGTCGATATGGTTCATTGGTGTTATTCTTCCTCTTCTGATTACCGCGCAGTTCCCAAGTTATGCCATATCTTTTGCTATAATATTTGCAACCTATATCATAGGAGACATAATCGCAATACCTTTTTCCTACGTTTTCGCGAAAGAACAATAGATTCAATTCAAGCCTTTGGTTGTATATTAGGCTGGGGTTATCCAATATTGGCAAACGCCAAAGGTAAAACATTGAATCCCACCACTTTTTTGTATACATGCGCCTGGATTGAAAACTGAAATCTGTGAACCGATGGAAATATAAAAGCCATGAGCATCCACTCCGATGCCTTTCGGATTTCAATCCGAGGTTCGTGACTTCGGAAGGTGTCGTGATGTTTGCCCAATTTCGGGTTAATTATGTGGATAAATGCTTTTGTATGGTAGGTCGAAAGTATTATTGCAGACGAATCTCATAGTGGAATTTAAAAGGAGCAAGATTATGACACAAGAAAGTGTAGAATTATTAATACCTTTCGAATCATTGGTTAAATCTATTACAAAACTGCATATGAAGGACAAATTCCAGCTTTGGGAATTACTGGATGAGCAGATGGCGCATGCTGAGGAAAAGACATGGGAAGAAGACCCGAGTGTGCAAGCTGAGATTCAAGAAGCTCGCACTGCCTATCAGGAAGGAAACTATGTGACTATCGATGAATACATCGCTCAGCGGCGCAAGAAAAATTTATGAACTACCAGGTTGTAATCCCAAAGCCAGTACAGAAGCAACTAGATGGCCTACCAGATGCTATCTATGACAGAATCATTAAGAAGATAAAGATGTTGGAGGAGCATCCACGTCCGCGTGGTTGTATCAAACTGAAAGGATATGAGAATGAATACCGTATCCGAATTGGCAACTACCGAATACGGTATGAAGTTTGTGACCAAGAATATATCCTAATATTGCTTCACTGCAAGCATCGTAAGAGTGTGTATAAAGACTGATTTTTTAAAGTGTACATGTCTTGAATCCGTGTGAATCTGTGTCTTGAAATACTAACTTCCATCCCCCATCCTTTCCTTATAATTTATCTCTATCCTGATCTAATTTAATCCAAATCAGTAAATCATATATAACAAGTAGTTTAATCTGTTTTTAAAGGAAAAAATCCTTTCGTGTATTTTAATATTATAATGGAGGCATGAACCAATGGCTGTTAAAAAGTACGAAGCTGACGACATTACCATCGAAATAGACCATGACAAATGTGTTGGCGCCGGTGAATGTGTGGATGTATGTCCTGTTGAAGTTTTTGAACTCGTGGACGACAAAGCGACAGCACCAAATATAAAAGAGTGCACCGAATGCTGCCTGTGCGTGGACTCATGCCCGGCCGGTGCTATAACTCATAGTTCCTGTTAACACCAACCTGAAAACCTGCCGCTCTATCAGCAGGATTACGCGGGAGTAGGAATATTGATGAGATGATTCCCACTACTTTTCATATAGTTTTATGTGTACTGGCCGTATAGGTACTCCAGGGTTTTAGGATGGATAGAAAAGAGTTCAGGGAACTTACCTCTTCACGGGATGCCAGGCATATTATCAGCCAGATACCCTTGCAGCCAGAAATTATTGAATTAAATCTTGCCCGGGCAAGTGGACGTGTACTTGCCAGTGACATTATTGCCAGTGTGGACGTGCCCGGGTTTGACCGTGCTTCAATGGACGGCTTTGCTGTGCGTGCAAAGGATACCTACCCGGCACGTGAAGACAAACCAGTAAAACTTACACTGGCTGGTAAGGTCGAAACAGGGTATATTCCAGAGGTCACAGTGAGTAAGGACACGGCCGTGGAAATATCCACCGGTGCCATGATGCCTGCTGGTGCCGATGCTGTTGTGATGGTGGAATACACCAGGCAGGATGGCGGGAACATCGATATCTTGCGCCCCGTATCTGTCAATGAGAACGTCATTCATGCAGGTTCAGATATCATGGTGGGCGAAAGGATACTGGAAGCAGGCATCCGGTTAACATCAAGAGAGATAGGCGTACTGGCTGCCGTGGGCGTGGAGCAGGTATCAGTAAAAAACCTGGTTGTGGGCATCATATCAACCGGCAGCGAACTGGTTGAACCGGGTGCAGAACTGATAACTGGCAGGGTATATGACATTAATTCCTACACACTGGACGCGGCTGTAAGTGAATGCGGCGGCAGTGTAAAACATTACGGCATTGTCAAAGACCACCGTCCAGATATGGAAAAAATCCTTATCCAGGCTGTGAATGAATGCGACCTGGTGCT
>JAKRWB010000078.1 GCA_022353185.1 ANME-2 cluster archaeon
TGCCTTAAAGGAAAATCTGGAAAATATCGAATTTATCAATAATACCTGGGAAGATGCAAAGATATCAGGACAATATGATATCGTTGTCTGCAGCCATGCTCTTTATTTTATAACTGATATGAAAAAATCGCTGCAGCGCATGATCGATGCAACAGGAAAGTATCTGTTTTTGATGATCGGAGTACATGAGAGTAACGATAGATACGGGGAAATCTGGAAGATCATCAAGGGAACTTCATATAAACCCGGTCCGGATTACATCAATATTTATAATCTTTTAAGAGAGATGGGCTGGTATCCTGAAGTGCAAATTATAACAACTACCATGGAATGCGCGGATCTGGATGAGGCTGTTAAACTCGTTACCTCACATTTCGATGAGTCAGATGTTCTTGCGAAAAAGGACGCAGTACGTTCATACATATCTCAGTTTATCCAGCAGGAATCCGATGGAATGTTCAGATGGAAGGATTCGTTTAAATCGACATTAATAGCGGTGAGTAAAAATGTATGATAATCCAGATATAAAAGATGTCATCAAACAGAACTGGGATGAATCTTCTAAAAACTATGATCAATCTCCGGGACATGGAATACACACTGAGCAGGAAAAAGAAGCGTGGAAGAATCTCCTGACACTGGCGGTCAGAACTGATAAACAGAAGATACTGGATGTAGGTACCGGCACTGGCGCAATGGCATTGGTTCTTGCTAAGATGGGACATGAGGTAACAGGAATTGATCTATCTGATGGTATGTTGAACAGAGCAAAGGAAAAGGCAAAACAAGCCAATCTTCCTGTGAAATTCGAAATTGGGGATGCTGAAAAACTGTCTTTTCCAGATAATACCTTCGACGTGGTGATCAACCGTCATCTGTTATGGACACTTCCACACCCGGAAAAAGCAATCAAAGAATGGAACAGGGTATTAAAGTCAGGGGGTCAGGTGGTGATCCTTGACGGGAATTTTAAGAATTACAATCTATACCGGAAACTCTGGCGTTATTGTATATCAGTGCCGTTGATTCTTATTACGGAACGAAAGAATCCATGCCACAAGGGATACAGCAAAGATCTTGAGCAGCAGCTGCCAATGCGGCAGAAAGAACGTCCACAGGCAGATATTGATCTTCTTAACAGTGCCGGATTCCGGGATATCGGTGTAGTGAATGAAACGGTTGCAAGAACATACTCATTCCTAGATCATCTTAAATATGGCTACTGGGGCGGACATTTTCTGGTCAAAGGAATAAAACAATAGCATGCGGTGAGTTCGATGGTATTTAAAAATAAATTTAA
>JAKRWB010000079.1 GCA_022353185.1 ANME-2 cluster archaeon
TCAAATACTACCGCACCGAAACCCACAAAGCAACCATCTCCAATAAGGCAGGGTCCATGCACAATACATCCATGAGCAAGGGATGTGGTGCTGCCAATCGACACTTTTGAACCTGACATGGCATGTATAACCACATTATCCTGTACATTGCTGCCTCTGTCAATAACAATGGATGAACCAAGCTCATCTGCCCTGATAACAGCATTGTGGGCGACGAACACATCATCTTCAATAGTCACATTGCCGACAATGACCGCAGTTTCAGATATCCATGCGCTTTCACTGATTATCGGTAGTTGTCGTTGTGGATTTTGCAGCTCCATAATATCAGCTCATTTTTTGATTGTTTTTGGGTTGTTTTATTGTTCCAGTAATGGCAGGACTTCAACTGATAGTTTATCAACCTGAAGTTTTGCGTGCCAGCCGGGATGATATTTATGTCACCCATGATGAATCGATATGACAAATTATGATAAGTTATTTAAATATATCGGCTTATTGTGATTTTCCTGTACGAAAGTAAATTCGAGAGTTGCAGACCCGTAGAAGAGTATTTTAATATTCAAGGCATCTTCAGACGCAAGTTCAATGTAGAAGACATAGTCAGGGAAATAACAAGTATCCAGTCAAAAAGGGACAGGAATGCCGGGCATTTCCTGCTGTAACAATCGATGGATTAATACCATATTATGTCGAGGATAAGACGATGACGCAGGTTAAAATAACAGATACGACCCTACGGGATGCACACCAGTCCCTCATCGCAACCAGGATGCGAACAAGGGATATGCTTCCTATTGCTGAAAAACTGGACGGCGCGGGTTTTTTCTCTCTTGAAGTTTGGGGCGGCGCCACCTTTGATTCATGTATCAGGTTCCTGAATGAGGACCCCTGGGAGCGGTTGCGGAGTTTGAAGGAGAAAATCACCAAAACACCTCTCCAGATGCTCCTAAGGGGACAGAACCTTGTGGGGTATCGCCATTATGCCGATGACGTTGTGGTCAAATTTGTGGAAAAGGCTGCCGAGAATGGTATCGGTATTTTCAGGATATTTGATGCGGTCAATGATATCAGGAA
>JAKRWB010000706.1 GCA_022353185.1 ANME-2 cluster archaeon
AAAGCGTATTTTTGAGTTTCAGTCAGGTTTTCAAATATTCTTTTCTTAATATCCATTTTCGAATCTCTTTAAGCACATCTGTCATATCTTCATTTGGTAAGCGCTGTGAAAGTGTTTTATTATATTGTACAATTTACTTTTCTTTTTACTTTTACTTTTTCCCTTTGCGCCTTCTCATCTTTTATTTTCTCCAGCAGCACCCCAGCCGGCTCATCCTCTGGGTCCTGTGGCACCAGCTTCCCCTCGAAGGCCCGCTTCAGTATGCTCTGGCGCAGGCGCTCTGCCTGTTTGAGGCTCTGCTCGATGGTCTTTTCCATCTCATCAGCTACCGAGAGACGGCGCTCCACTTCGGCGACGATGCGGTGCTGTTCGGCGAGGGGTGGTAAAGATATTAACCACCCCCTAAGCTCTGTAAGACCTATAAAGGATTGAGCTCCACCTCTTGATTTTTCAAGGATAATTCTTTGTCCGACAGGGGATTTCATAAAAATATCCAAAAACTTAATACTATTATAAAATTTATAAGGCTTAACTAACCCAACATTTTTAATACTAAACACTGTGTCGACATTAACAATACAACTCATGCCTCTATTTGCACCTATCATTGAAATTATGATATCTCCACGAGTTGGATTCGAACGGCGATAGAAGTTATTGTGATCTTCTATTGAAATATAATTCATTTTCGAAAAATTCAACCCAGAGTGTTTGATATTTTTTTGTGTGACAAAAGGAATTCCAGATAATTGATATTTTGGTGAGTCATGTGTGCCATCTTTGACTTCGAAGCTATACTGTTCAAGAGTTACCCAGCACCACCCCTCTGGCAGTTCAGACATCTCTGTCATATCCGGCAGTGCAGCTTCCTTGTACCTTTTCCCTTTTTTATTCTCCTCCCACTTCCGCCGCCGCTCCTCCAGAATCCTCTCCAGCAACACCTCAGCAGGCTCATACTCCCGCCCCTCGGCCCGTGCCAGCTCAGCCTCAGTGGGTACCAGCCTGCCCTCGCATGCGGATTTCAGCACAGACTGGCGGTAGCGCTTCAACTGGGTGCGGACCGCCTTCAGCGATTCCATGCCGGCGTCCAGGTTGGTGAAGAGCTGCTCGATGCGGGCGACGATGCGGTGTTGTTCGGGGAGTGGGGGCAGGGGGATGATAAAATCTCTTAACTGCTTACCTGTTATTGCCTTAAAAGTAGTCCCGGTTCCTTTTCCAGCAATCTCACTTTCAGATGCACGTAATAAATAAAGAATAAAAAACGGTTCCATACCGTTCAAGCTGCGAATAGCAGCTAGCCCTCTTCCAATACAGGATTTTTCACGGCAGATATTAGTGGGTCCAACCGGAGCCCTTACAGAAATAAGTACATATCCTTCGAGGGCGATTTTTTTGGGCTTATCACACCATTTACGGGGAGTTGGATAGATACTACCAAATTCTAATTTTCCTTGATAAAATGGGAGTCCATTTCCACTTTCGTTATATGTAGATGAGGGAGGTGATTGACCTTGAATAATTTCAGTACACACACCCAGCGTCGTCTTCAACCATCCTTCAGGTAGTTGTGGGAAAATAATTTCATTGTCACCCATTATCAAAAATCTCCAAGCGTCAAATTTACACCGCTTTTTTCAGGAACTTCAACATCATTTGGTGGATAATACAAACCAATAATCAACCACGTGGGATATTGTGAAAAAGTCCCGACATAAAAATACAGGTCCTTCTCAATCATTTCGGTGAAATACTTTTGGTACAGCTTCTCCCAAAGCACATTTACATCCTGATACCTTTGCCCCCAGCTTCGATAGGACTCCATAAGTTCCCAGTCCTCGCATTGAATATTATGTTCCTTCTTTTCAGCACAACCAGAACACCTGA
>JAKRWB010000080.1 GCA_022353185.1 ANME-2 cluster archaeon
AGGATCGCAGAGGGTTGTGATTTTTCTCTGCGTACTCTGCGGTTTTCCGGATCGTCCAGAAAATAATAAAAAGTCTCAAATCTTATGTGCCTTTATTAAACTTTATATATAGTTAATTGTCCAGCAAGAACATCAAAATATCAGGATGGAATTAAATGTTAGATATAACCATATTAGCAATGAATATCCCATATACCAGTATAACAATAATGCAAATAATATTTGCAATACTTTTACTGGTTGTAGGTTTTTTTGTTGTAAAGATAATTGTAAGAGCGTTTAAAAGCGGAATGGGAAAGGCAAAACTCCCTGACCTGGTCATAGAATTTCTCTCACGCTTTTTGAGTGCACTACTGTATGTTTTGATCATACTCCTCTTTGTAGGAGCACTGGGTGTCCAGATAGGTTCTGTCATACTCGGTCTATCAGCGGTCATAGGTTTGATACTGGGCTTCGGTCTGCAGGATTCTCTGACAAATCTGGCAGCCGGTGTGTGGATAGCTTCATTTAGACCACTTGATATAGATGAAGTTGTAACTGTTGATGGACATACTGGTAAAGTTTCAGCAGTGGGTATGATGGCAACAGAACTGCTGAGTTTCGACAATAAACTCATAACAATACCAAATAAAAATGTATGGGGAAATGCAATTGTAAATGCCACCAGAATGCCTACCAGAAGAGTTGACGTTTCAGTAGGAGTAAGTTACAATAGCAAGCTTGATATTGCAATTCAAGTCGCTATGACACTTATGAAAGAAAATAAACTGGTGTTAAGTGACCCTGCACCTGCCGTTGTCACCACTGAACTGGCTGATTCTTCAGTGAACCTTCAACTCAGGGCGTGGTCAAAGACAGAAGATTACTGGACAGTTTACGGTGACCTGATCAATGGCATCTTCAAAGCTTACAGGGAACAAGGTGTTGAGATACCATATCCACAAATGGATGTCCACTTGAAGCAACAATAGAGGAAGTACAAACTACTTCCTTTCCTTTTTTTTGCTGTAAACAATGTAACACTTATTACAAATAACTACGAGTATCGGTGTTATGTTTCTTTTTTATCTTCAATGGCATAAAGTCATTTATGACTAATATCAGGTGCCCAACGTAAGGCTTAAATGTAATGAATCGCATTCAGAAGTACCCTAAACATCGTGTAGATACACGGATTTCACTGCGTCCGGATAGTGTAGGGGACTATCATGAAGCCCTGTCGAGGCTTCGACCCGGGTTCGAATCCCGGTCCGGGCGTTTTTTATATTTTTATGTACTGTTTCATATATTTTTATGTTCATTTGACTTGACAGGACGATTTCCATTACAGGTCCATCTCTTCGCCCAATTGAAATATCCTAACCTCAACCGGGCATTGTCTTTTAAACTCTTCAGGGTCGACTTCCACTGCAGGGAACGTACCGTAATGCATGGGAATTACCAGCCCGGGTTTGATCAATTCAACAGCCTTTACAGCATCCCTTATCCCCATAGTATACCTATCCCCGATAGGCAGCATCGCAATATCAATCCCCTCATCCCCTATCAATTTCATATCACTGAACAGGCCCGTATCCCCGGCATGGTATATGGTCCGGTTGAACTTCCTGTGCTTCAGGATGAAACCTGCAGGATGACCTTTGTTTGAAGAATGCAGTGCTTCCACCATCTTTATATCCCAGTCTCCAACCGTTATCGTGCCACCGATGTTCATACCTTCAGTCCTTAGCCCTTTAGAAGAAACATCTTTGGCAAAATCAAATATCGCTACAATCACAGCATTGTTGCGCTTCCCAATCTCAAAAGCATCTCCCACATGATCGTCATGGTCATGGGTCAGGCAAATAATACTGCATTCAACATCTCCCGGTTCTGTAGTACAATGCGGGTTTCCTGTTAAAAACGGGTCAATGAGCAGGTCTTCAATCAGGAATGCCGAATGTCCGAAATATTTGAACTTCAAATAAACCACACACCAAAAATAAAAATTATAAACCCGCCTAATACGAAACTGGTTGCGTTCATGACAATGCTCAGGATAAATGACTGTTTCAGAGACATCGTCGGTTTGTTCAATGAATGGATGATATATCCTTCTACGACGATGGCAAATAATTCAGACAAGACGACCACCAGGAGGAAAACTTTTAGGAATGGGAATATGAACCATACTACTGGCAGTGAGATAAGATTTGCCATCACTACAGATTTCAGTACACTCTTTGGACGTTTTGTTGCCAAGAGGAATATCAACGCAGCCAGAACCTCAATTATCAGGGTAAGCACCAGTGCCGCCAGGAAAAATGGCAGCCTTTCTACTGCCTGGATTGTTTTTTCCTCTACAACCAATCCCGTATCAGTTACTCTCACATCAAACCTTGCATGATATGATCCAGCTTTGAATACATTACTCTCCCTGGTTCTGTCAGAGAAATTCAGTACCAGTTTCTGATATGTTGTATAACTGTATGCCATCGAACTGCACGAGTCCTGTTCACAGTAAAAACCCTGGGGACCCAACTGCTCAAGCGGACTCGATTGCAGGCAACTTTCATCCTCGCACTGAAGCTGCTGGCCATCAATAATCGTGATTGGTCCCGATATCTCATAGATCAGATTAAAATCCATTGACGGCTTCGGACCGACGTCGGCAAGTATAGGACTGGGAGAAAACAGGATAACCATAACTGCGAGAATGCACAATGTTCTGAGTTTCATAGAACTGACCATAGGTTAGAGGATTTCGATTACTTGTAATTATCCTTTATTTACTTGTAATTCTTTTGGTGTTGAGGTTTATTTGCAGTTTCATTTTAGATATAAATATTCTTTCGTTAACGGGTCCAAAGCAATTTTTTCTTCTTCAATATTTGCATCATATCCGGGATAGCCGTATTTTCCGGCAGTGGCATCAAGAACAACGCATTTCTTACCATCAATTTCATAATACGATATCTGCTGGTCCTTGAAAAGTTCAACAGGAGAATAATAGAAATAAAATCTCAAATCCATATCAACAATGGCATCATTCCTGTTATCATTCTTCAAAACCAGGCCGCCATACGTCGTCAGACCATCACACGAATCACTCGTCCATATGACATCTTGATTCTTACAAGATGGATAATATTCAAAGGGCTTATTCCTGGACAACAGTTCATAATCTTCCTTTGAAGGAACTACGTAAGTTGTCAAAGGTTGAGATGAGGAAATATCATACTTAACATTCATATACTCAATAGGTGACGAAAATCCAGAACCATTTCCCCCATAATAAAAGAAATACCCGGATTTCAAAGTAAACGTTTGCAGTTTCTGCTCTACGATATAGAGTTTGCCCCCTTCCAAGACCACTTCCATATTTCCATTTTGATTCATGTCCTGTAAAACCTGGATAAGAAGGGGTTCTTCGAGATATTGCATTAAATTATCAGTATCAACATCATATGCCAGACAATATGCATGGTCGTCAGTAATAACAAAATATGTCTTAATTCCCAGATTCTCTAACAGCGACATGAGTAATATTGTCAGGTCCTCACAATCTCCTCCCTGCACATCCATTGTATCATATGGAGATTGGATGAATTCCTGATTCCTTGGGTCACTGTAATATGAATAATTTTCAACAACATATCGATAAATTTCAGATATCTGGCATTCCTTATCTCCTGAAGGACAATCACTTACGATAGTGGCGGCTTCTTTCCTTAAATTAATATCATCAAAAACAATTTGGCTAATGTAAGGTTCTGCTCTTTTAACAACAGGGTCACCGGTAATATTCGATAGACTTCCCTCGTCAATACAACCAGACATTACTACCGTACTAATTACTAGGATAACCGTTATCCAGATAGTAAAATGTGCAATATTTCTCAAATTCATATATGTTGTCATTACAGGACCGCCTTGACTAAATTCCTACTCCCATCTGCGATACAGCTCGTGCTCTATACCCAGCAGGTCAAGCACCCTGCCCACGACAAAATCAACCATATCAGATACAGTCTGCGGTTTGGGGTACAGTCCCGGGCATGCAGGAAGAACCGCAGCTCCGGCCCGCCTCACCCTCACCATATTTTCCAGGTCGATCAGGCTCAGCGGAGTCTCCCTGGGAACAAGAATCAACCGGCGGTCCTCTTTCAGGCAGATATCTGCTGCACGTCCTATGAGTGTATCCGAAAAACCATTGGCAATCCCGGAAAGTGTTTTCATACTGCATGGCACGATAACCATACCGTCAGTCCTGTGTGAACCGCTGGCAATAGTAGCCGTGAATTCACGCTCACCCCATACATGGTCAGCCAGTGCCTCCACATCGGTTACAGAATATTCAGTCTCGATCCCGATAACCTGCTTGCCTGGTTCAGAAATCACCAGATGGACAACCATATCGTCCTTACTTTTTAGCACTTCCAGCAGCCTAATGCCGTATATGACCCCTGACGCACCAGAAATACCAATTACAATCTCACTGCTCATGAAAGGTAATAATGTCCCTGATACTTGAATAGTTTTTGTTGACCTGGGTTTCAGGTATTTAACCTGAGTTCCCGACCTTTTAAGCGCATGACCTCATACATCTAAATAACATTTTTGAGTCTTTTGTATCGTATCATTGAGTTCCTCGCCAATATAGGCCAGAACCTCGTTCTGGGCATTGATCTTACTGGTTCTTCGTTCCTGATTTGTTTAAACGACCACAGAACGCTCCTTATCAAAATCGAGATTGGCGGCGATACTTTTACTAAAAAGCCGAATGTGCTGGAGGAGCTGGCTTACCGCGATACGTGGGGCAGGG
>JAKRWB010000707.1 GCA_022353185.1 ANME-2 cluster archaeon
ATTCATTGGAGTCCAGAAGCACCTGTCTAATGTTTGTCATGTACACTTAACCTAGATTCGATTCTATGTTAATTATACTCGTCATATAATAGACAAATCTTTGGTACTTAAATACCTCATCACAGGACACGCCATCAAACAAAGCCCACAATGCGTACACTTCTCATTAACCACAGCCCGTCCATCTTTCACCTTAACAGCCCGCACTTCGCATTTTGCCACACACAGCCCGCAGCCCGTGCACTCCAGCGCCCGCCGAATAGAGGATTCGGCCCTACCCATCAACCGTCTGGCAGCCGGGTCAGTATCGCTTCTGGCGGTCATAGTCCCTGACGCGAACACCTGCACATTATCCTCACCCCTGCCGGATGTGACCACGCCGTCCATGGAATGCACCTCACCCAGCACCCTCAGCATACCCGAATCCTCGATAACCTCAAGGTTCAGGGGTACACCAAAACTCCCCTCAGAAGAAAACCCGCCTGCCTTGCACGGACGGTACCCCGATACCATTGAGAACTCCATATCACCTTCATACACTTTAGGCACCAGGTTGATACCCAACCTCTCTGCCATCTCACGCTGCACCTGTGGTGGGTTCTGCCATCTCCACAGTCCGTAATCCACCCACCCCTCACCGTACCCGAACTTCTCGGCATGTGAGCGCAATTTCTCCTCTAACCGGGCCCACATTTCAGGATGAATCTCCCTGATCCTCGTCATTTCTGCCAGGCTCCCTGACGGGCACAGCCAGCAGCCGATGCGGTCGAACCCCTGTTCATACAACGGATTGTACGGGGCCCCTTTCCAGAACAGGTACAGCCAGATATGCAGCGCCGTCCAGTTCTGGATGGGCGAGGCCGCTATCTGGTTACCCACCCAGGGGTTCTTCCATATCTTATCGCTCCTGGCCCGGCTCTCGCTCTCGTACTTGCGCTGGCCTATGAATGTGAGGCAGCCGTCAGGGAAATTCTCCTCGATGAGCATGGAGATGGGGCCAAGTTTACAGGTTTTGCAGCACCACCTGGCCTCAACCGTAGGCGGGCCGAACCTGTCAATTGACTCCCAGAACACATCCCCTGCATTGAATATCTTGACTGTCAGGTTGTAGTGTCTGGCAACATCGTCAACGTTCACTATGGTTTCTGGAAATTCCAACCCTGTATCCGCAAACATTACATCAAAACCCTCAATGCAATCTTTTACCAGCAGCAGGGTAGCCAGGCTGTCCTTGCCCCCTGAATACGAAACGCTCACCGGTCGATTTGTCGACTGGGCCACGTTCCTGATAAACGTCTGGGCCTTAGCCTCAAAATCTTTCAGGATATTAAGATTGGCAGTAACTACATCATCCCATGAATGAGGGTCTGGTGCTGCAACATTCTCCACTATCCCGCTCCACCTGGTCTTAACAGCCACGCCTCTTGTGGCTTCCACCATTTCCCTGCCCGCCATCTTAGCCCGGCCCGCAGACACAGGTACGCCGTCGGGTGACACCACCACTACCTCAACACCGGGTATAATATCGGGGTCGGCATCAATCACGCCTGGAGCCAGGGTACTGGCACCCTTTTCAATAAACGGTACTGCCGATTCATCAATTATCACCCAGTTACTGCGGCCGTCCATGTGGGCGAAAATCCGGGCTGCCCCTTCCATCCTTGGCAGCAATACCCACTGTCCCGATTCCACATCGAACCTTATATTGGCCAGGGCCACGCCGTCCGCTATGATCTCTTCCATCCTGTCATCTGACGGCACTTTGTTCATGATAGCGATGGTTCCCTCAGAAATCAAAGGAGCACCGAACTGTGCGGTAGCAGTGGTATTGATTAAGTCAATATCATGGGGGAATGCAGGCCTGATATCGCCGGGGGGTGTGACCTTCACTTTACGTGCAACTGAACCACAGGCACATGTGGATTCCAGTACCGGCAGGTTGCACTCAGGGCACCAGTGCAGCACCATTTTTCCAAGATATATTTTTGTCATGGGCCTCCATATGATAGAGAAGTATAGAAATATTATGCAAGATTATAGAGATATCTCAACAGATTTCAAATTCATAGGATGGGGAAAATGGAATATAAAAAAATACTGATGGTCCAGGCCATTGCTCTGTCATTGAACCTGATAGTAGCATTCGCCAAGATAACTTACGGTTATCTGACAGGTTCTATCAGCATGGAAGCTGACGGATTTCATTCACTGATGGACGGAGGCGGCACTATGGTCGGCATGGTGGGTGTGTGGGTAGCCTCCCGGCCGGCAGACGAATCCCATCCTTACGGGCACCGCAAATATGAGCCGTTCGCTTCACTCTTCATTGCCCTGTTGCTGCTCATCACCGGGTTCGAAGTGGCCAGGGGTGCCCTCCTGCATCTCCAGGACCCTGTTTCACCAAGGGTCACCCCCCTGAGTTTTATGGTCATGCTTGGCACCATGGCAGTCAATCTTTTTGTCACCACCCTGGAGAGGAGGAAGGGCAGGGAATACAACAGCCCAATACTCATCGCTGATGCCCTCCATACCAGAAGCGATATCTTTGTGTCCATTGGTGTGATATTTAGTTTGATCGCCATTAAGGCAGGCTATCCAATAATCGATGTGATTGCAGGTATACTGATTGCACTGGTCATTGCCAAGTCCGGCCTGGATGTGGTGAGGGAAACATCATATTCACTTCTGGACGCATCGGTCCTTGATGCTGATATGCTGTGTGGGATTGCACTGGAAATAGATGGGGTTGAAGACTGTCACCATATCAGGACGAGGGGTACGGTCGATAATGTCTATGTGGACCTGCATGTGCACGTAAAAGGAGACCTGTCCATAAATGAGGCACACTGTCTCGCCCATGCAGTGGAGAACCAGATAAAAGAGAGGGTCAAAGGTGTGAAGGATGTGGTGGTACATCTTGAACCGATGAACAGTCTCTGACCGGTCTTGAACATTCCAACCACAACCATCTCTTCCACATCAAACCACGACTATCTCCTCACCCCTGGACTCTGCCTTTATCTCAGGATTATAGTAGGAATAAGCACTGCTATCCGGAATTATGGCTTTGACAGGGAACTGAGCCTGAACTGCCAGGTCGAACTTCAATTCCTCACCCCTTGGCAGGTCATCCACATACAGGATAATCTTGCGGCCCGCTATTTCGTACCTGCTGATGATGCGGTCGTTTTTCAGTTCATCCAGTGTGGATACCACCGGGGCAAATCCAGTAGGTACTGCCACGTCAAGAATGAGCATGCCTGTTGAATTGGCCTCGCCAGTGTAGTTCACTCTGGCATGGACATCCACTATGTCATTCACAGCCACGTCTACAGCATCGTATTCAACCTCGAACTCCAGGTCAGTGAATTCGGGTACATCGGGCAGTATCACATTGAACCGCTTGACAAGCTGGTAATTGATATCACCTTTACCTGACATGCTCAGGGTAACTAATTCTGAGGAGCCGGGTATCTCCACCATCTGCAGTACATCGTAGTTAACGGCATTCACGCGAACCTGCGTGAGCTCCTTACCATCTGCTGTGACAGTTATTGTGGCATCGGTATCCTTTGCCTGGGTGGCGGCTGCCGTCATCAGTGCTTTGAATGCCATCACCGTATCCTGGGTGCTGCCGTACCCGCCCAGGCTGTTGCGCTGTGCAGATATCCATTTCAGAACCTCGTTAGCCCTGGCATCCCTGTGTTCGATAAGCACCAGTGCGCCGTAGGCTGTTACTTCAATATTCTTACTGGAAGGAGGCATCCAGTACATTCCGTTCGTAGGCTCCACACCTGGTTCAAGGTCCCAGTACATGCCGTTCTCATCCTGCAGTGACTTTTCTATCAACATATCCCGGGCATCGTCTGCCCGGTCGCTGCCAAGCCGCTCAAGCACCAGTGCAGCCAGTGCCAGTGCATAGGGGTCGTCCCGCTGGTCGTCCAGGTTATCCTCCAGGTAATCCTGCGCATTGTCAAGTGCTCCCTGAGCCCTGCCGTATTCCAGCAGTGCCAGTGCCGTATAAGCACTCAGCGAGTACTTGCCACTCATTCCACCTAAAATTTCCTGGTGGTGCACGAACCCTATCTGATCCCAGGAACCATCCTGGTTCTGGTTATCCAAGATCCAGTCAGCAGCCCCGTCCAGTACTGAATCATCTATAGTTGTAACGTCCCTGGCAGAACTGAAGGACTGGAGCACAAAAGCGGTAAGCCATAGGCTGCCTTCAGGGTCGCTGTCCCCGAATGCCGAGAACGAACCGTCCCTGTGCTGGTAGGTCAGTTGACGCTGGTACCCGGTAATAATGAACATCTCGGCCTTGGCCTGCACTTCCGGGTTGGTCTGGCCAGATGTCTTCAGGTATCGCAGTATCTCCACGTCCGGAGCGAAGAACATCATGTTCTGCTCACCACAGCCGTAAGGCATACCCAGCAGGTCATCCACGCCGCTGATGGACTGGGCCACCAGGGAGGGTGTGAAGCTGAGCAACACCTTGCCCGAATCGGAAACAATCCCTGATGGCAGAGCGGCGTCCAGTGTCACATCCCCTTCCTGCAGGATGCCGTTTATCACCATCTCACGCTGGGTCCCTTCCGGTTCTACTATGATATCTTTCTTTACCGCATCGGCCCGGTTAGTAGTCTGGCCTGTAATCTCTACCAGTTGGGTGCCCACCTGTGTGGGCCTGATGGTGAAACTTACTGGCAGCACACTATTGGCAGGGACGCTAACCTGCGTTTTGCTGCTGCCGATGATATCGAACCAGTCAGTTCCGGCCAGTGTCACGGTGACCTGCTGTTCCTTATCCAGGTAATTATACACCTGTACGGTGACTGGGAATTCCTCGCCCCTGGTCACTGCATAAGGCAGGTCAGGGTCCACAAAGAAGTCCTGGAACACTTTCAGGTTGGTTTCTGCAATGCCAAAACCGTCGGGTGAAGAGGATACTGCATGTAGCCGCCAGGTGGTGATGGAATCAGGGGCCATCAGGTCAACACTGGCCTTGCCCTGGCTGTTGGTGAGCAGTTCAGGCTCCCAAACCCAGGTTTCCGGGAAAAACTGCCTGACTCGCTCCACTTCCACCAGACCGCTATCCTGACCAGAGACCATGGCAATACCAGTACCAGTAGCTGCTGGAGCTACCTCTTTCATAGGAGCAGCACCATCCATCATACCTTCTTCCACCATCATCACATCTCCTAAGAAACCACCATTCCGCCCCCATCCTTCATCTTCGACTATTCGCTCAGGTACGTCCAGGTCTGGTGATTTGAGCACCTGCAGCCCGGCTTCTTCGATAATATCCCGGGCACCCAGCGGCATGGGTGTCCAGTACTGGGGGTGGGCTTCAGCCTGGGGTTCCATGAACCGCTGCTCAAGTTCGTCAAACACCTGCTGGAGGTTCAGTCTGCCCTCGCTGAGAGCGAACACGGATTCGTCCACTATGGAATAGCCTATCATGGACTGAGAGCCTGCATCGAAATCTACGGTTACCTCGCCGCCGGGTTCAACTTCGGCCTGGCTGAATGAAACCTGCAGGTCAACGGGTGCTTCCATTATCACATTAAAGGGCAGGGTATCTGCTGACACTTCACTGTTGGGATTGATGGTATACGCTACCACTTCGGCTTTTGGACTCATCTGGGGCGTGATCGCAAGACTGATGTTGCGTTCACTGCTTGTGGCAGAGAACACTGTCCTGCCGCCTGCCATGATATCGTAATACACGGTACCGGGATTGGTGCTGTATACTGTGAAGGTCATGGTATCACCCACCTGCGGGGTGCCCTTACTGGTCTGGACCAGGTGCAGGAAACTGCCGCTTGGGGAGTATACGGTGCCCAGGTTCATGCTCTGGGATGCATCGCCTGAGCGGGCATGAAGTGATGCACTCTGTACATCTTCAGGTGCATTGAATTCGGCAAGTGCTACACCATTACTGGTGGTAACGGTGGAGGATTGGGTCTGGTAATCGTAGTTGTTATCCATAAATTCAATTTCAATTTCCACATCCTGCTCAAGGGGTTCGCCGTCAGGCGTCTCTGTCACCACCAGTACATTGAAAGGCATACCGGGCTTGACCAGTCTGGATTCTGGTATGACCTGCAGCACTACTGGCGAATCTGTTACCTTGAGAAGTTTTGTAGTGGTCTCGGTATGGTCGCCGGTATCGGTCACCGAGATGTTGAGCTGCATACTGCCCATGCCACCGGCGCCGTAGGTGCCGGCAACCCACCCAGCCGCTGGCAGTTCGAATTCAGCAGAACCGTCTTCCAGGTCAGCTTTATACGTGGCATATTCTTCCCATACACCAACGTATCTTGAGGCTACAACATTGACCCTGCCTTCCACGGGTTTGCCGAAGAAATAGGCAGCATCCACCTGGCCGGTAATCTTGTCATCCACAAGGAACCAGTCCCGGGGTGTGGTCACATCTACGCTGAACTTTGGCAGTACGTATTCCTCAACCCTGAGGTCAAGCTGGGTCTGGGCCTGGCCCATTTCGGCTTTGACTTTCCAGGTACCCAGGTTCACTTCACTGGCCAGGGGCATGTCAAAGGATGCCACGCCGTATTCGTTGGTGTCCAGTATTTCCTTGAATATCTTGATGCCTTTTGCATCAGATATTTCAATCGTACACTGGCCTGATACGGGTATGAGCTTGTTGTTCAGGGACAGGATGCGGCCCTGGATGGTCTGGCCTGGTTTGTAAATGGGCTTATCGGTCTCAAGGAACAGGGCGCTGCTGTTGGCTATCCTGACACTGCCGTTGAAAGTAGCATTGGAGCCAGCGGGCTGGGCCACCAGGGTGTAGGTACCGGGGTCCAGGTCCGGTACATCAAAGGCGGCCACGGCGTGACCTGACGGACCGGTTGAGCCGCTGGTGAGGCTGGTGGCAAGGCCGGCGGCGTCCACGAGCATGAAGCTGATGCTTTGCTCAACGGGCAGGCCTTTTTCTGTGGCTGCTATGGTTATGGCAGATTCGCCGCCTGTGAACATAACACGGGGAGCCAGGATGAGCAGGTCGCTGCCGGTGTATTCTGTTGTGGGGTCGTAGGGGCGGACTGGTTGGTT
>JAKRWB010000081.1 GCA_022353185.1 ANME-2 cluster archaeon
GCATAGTGATTTAGTTTTAACAATATTTCTGGAAGTTTCAATTTAGGCGCTTTTCAGGTACTTTTCCGACAATCTCGAATACTATAAATCAAAACTTGTGTGAAATATTATGTACAAATGTGAAAATTTGTTAATTTGGAGGGGTTTTGGGACAGCCTGTAATGGTCTTTTTTAACATTAATCATGAAGATTATTTAGGAAACTTTAAGCTTGACTGCTAGGAAGTAGCATTCCGACAAAACCCTTTTTGTACTGGTCAGAGAATGGTAATTTACGATGCGTGATATAATTCAGTATTCACACATTAATAAGTTTATCGTTTTGGAGGCTGGGAATAAATGCATAAAGAAGAACTTATTCAACTACATACTTTGATGGCACAAATGAAGAAGTTTTTTGAAGGTAGCGGTAATTCTGCTAGTTTTAATATTTATGAGAATTTAGGAATAAGTCCTGTACATGTACATCGTAGTAAAGCAGAACATAAACATGCTATTTTTGTACTTGGCAGTGAGATTGCAAATGTGATTTCAGAGGACGAATATTCTGGTATGGGCAGAACATCAATACGCATGAACGAACTTGCCGCAAAGTCAATTAATGATGGTGGACACTTAGGGTAATTTATATTTTTATAATTATTGTTTTTATTGTTTGAGTCATTGATTGTCTTGTTTTCATTTTTTTTTTTAAAATACAGAGTGGATACTGTAATCTATCTCGCATTTTTGTAAATTTTTGTTAGAAACTTATATACATCAATATAACCATTAAGTAGCTTTTAATCAAAATTGGAATTGATGGTTAATGGATGATGAAAAACTAAAAACCACTGAATTGGTCTTAACAGCTGAGATTTATAACACCACAGGTGAACTTCAAGTAGATGACCTGCCTTCCGATATAAGGAAGCATTACTGGGACAATAAAGAGGGTACAGTAAAGCGTCCTATTAACATTAAGGCCAAAGACCTGACAGAACTGTATAATATCAAAAATCCGGTTGAAATAGCAAAATCCCTTCCATTTTTGGTATATGAAGAATTCGGCGCACAACTAAAACTCACGGTATTTGACCTTGGGGTAAAGTGGTTTGCCAAACAAGAACACGGGTCAGAGCACATCAAGCACAACCCTGTACTTGCACACTTTTATGAAAAATCGAAATCACTCGATGTGAGTTATGAGGAAGCAAGTAAGAGAAATGAACCAAAAGAGGTCAGCCGCCAGTGGATTGATTCATTAATTTTAAAGATCAGTGGTGAGAAGGATTCCGAAGATGTACTCAAACTGGCACATATCATGGTTCCAGATGAAATTGAACAGACCCTTGACCGATTAGTGCTTAACCAGGACCAAAAGGACGAGGTTGAAAAGATGGTCAAGGCCATACAGTTCAGGGAATACCTGACAAAGATAGGACTTGTTGAAATTGGTAAATTGCTGTTCGTAGGCCCTCCCGGCACTGGGAAGACTTCAACTGCTAAGGCCATGTCTGGTAAATTGAAGGTGCCCTTTGTAGAGGTAAAATTGTCCATGATAACGGACCAGTACCTGGGCGAAACTGCCAAGAACATTGACAGAGTGTTCGAACTGGCAAAAGGATTGAGTCCATGTATACTTTTCATAGACGAGTTCGATTTCATAGCCAAAACCCGGTCATCGGACGAACATGCGGCCTTGAAACGAGCGGTGAACACGCTGCTTAAGGCCATAGACAATATTAGTCTGGTAAAACACGGTGTGCTGCTCATTTGCGCCACCAACCATCCACAGTTGCTGGACAGTGCTGCATGGAGACGTTTTGACGATATTGTGGATTTCCCTTTGCCTGATGAGGAGATGCGGCAGAAGATACTGGAATTTGTACTGTCTGAGATAGACGGCACCTTTAATATAGCCGAAATTGCCTCAATGACCGATGGGTATTCGGGTTCAGATTTGCGAATGGTGGTACGTGAAGCGGTGTTGAACGCACTTATGGTTGATAGGTTTGCACTAGCCCAGGAAGACCTTGTCAGGGCAGTAGGCGAGTTCAATAAACGGAATGCATTTAACTATATACCTAAAGATGAAACATGAAAGTTGTACTGCTAGGTACCGGTGACGCCATCGGTACTCCCAAAATAGGCTGTCATTGCCCTGCATGCCAGGATGCCCTTGACGGGGGGGCCAGCCGGAGACTCAGGTTCTCGGTGCTGGTGGAAGGGCCAGGAGGGAAGGTGCTGGTGGATACCAGTCCTGATTTAAGGTGGCAGATGATATCCAGGGGACTTGACCACGTAGACGGGGTTATCTGGACCCACGGGCATTATGACCACTATGCAGGTTTTGGTGATTTTCACCGGGTACAAAACCATGTACCCGTGTATGGCTTGAAAGATACACTGGACTATATCCTGCTGTACCTGGGATTCCTGAAGCCAGGGCGACATGATGTGGATTGGTTCAAACCCTTTGAACTCGCAGGGCTTACCTTTACTCTGTTCCCTGTAAACCACCCGCCCATCAAGGAATCTGCAGGCGTAATGGTTACCGAGGGCGATAAGAAAGTGGTCATAACCGGCGATACCAATGCGAATATATCGCAGCAGAGCCTGGACATCATGCAGGATGCCGACCTGCTTATCATTGACGCCATCGTGCCGCCTGGCCTGAATCTGGTCAAGCACATGAATGCTGCAGACGCCCTTGAACTGAGCAGGCAGCTGGGCGCGCGTGAAGTAGTATTCACTCATGTCAGCCACATGTACCCACCCCATACAGAAGCTGTCAGGGAATGGCCTTTGGGTAAGGATGGCATGGAGTTTATAATCTGATTATTTCACTTTTTCACATCAGATTCCATGGATTCCCGCATTTGCCGTAATTTGCGAATCTGGGAATTAAAATAAATCGCAGTGGTAAGACCTGCTACGCCCAGAATTATAACCATTATGCCCATAATGGTGGGAAGTGATGACTTATAATACGTGACCTTAATGTAATTATGGATTGGGGATGTAGCATCCCATCGCATTCGCACCCTGCCGTCAATATCAATTGACCTGCTATCCGGTTTTGGCCTGAGAGGGCCCAGAATGAAATTACCAGCATCATATCCTTCAGGTAATACTACAATAACAGTCTCATTCCTGGATAGGAAGTGGTAGAACTGACCTTGTTCTAATGCATAGGAATAGGCTACAAACCCGGTTATGGGCTGGGAAAAGTCAAAGTGTATGGTATTTTTTTCCTGCGAGCTTGTATACGTGGAATTGAAAGATACGTTAGAGAAGGCACCGGGATTGGAATGGTCCGCATAGGGAGAGGTACTGCCAAGCACCACTATATCACCAATGTCAGGCTCCTTTTTTGTAGTAGACCGGGACATATCAACAGGGATGAAAATGTCAAGGCTGGGTGTGTTGGTAATTATGGTTACGGCTTTAATGGTTTTGTTGGCAAACAGGAAAAATGTGGTCAGGTTGGTCACATCGTCAGGGGGTGAATCCAGTTCATAACCACCGGGGTGACCCGGTTCCAGACTGATGGGTTCAGGGGTTTTGTTACCCAGACAACCGCTGCCGGAAAGTGCAAAAATTAACAGGACCGTGATAAGTAGGATCTTTAAGTGCTTAATGTTGTGTAGCAAAATAACACCTGGTTCTAACTGTAACGGGATAGTTTTGAAACCCTTGGGTCGAGCTCCAATATCTGGATACCGTCCCGGTACACCCTGACCACGCCGTCGCTCTCAGAGACCGTTACTGCAACAGCTTCAGTATCCCTGGTAATGGCAGCGGCAGAAGCATGTCTTCCGCCAAGCCCATTCAGGGTCAACACTTCCCTGGCGTTTACATCAAGGTAACGCCCGCTTGCTTGAACATAGCCGTCACCATCCAGTATGAACACACCATCCAGCTGGGCGAATTCCTTAACCGTTTCCCATGTGTTAATATCGCAGATGTAAGACGCTTCAGGGGAATGGCCCAAGTACGGATTCAGTACCAATTGATGTGAGCGTTTCATAACTTCTTCAGAGTCCCCAATGATGAATGCTGTGCCAACAGGCTTACCTTCCCTGCCGTATGCACCCAGACCCATGGCAATGGACAATACCGCGCGCAGGGCATCAAGCTTTGCCCGTTCAGTACATGATTTTATTTCTTTTACCATGTTGTTCTCTTTCAGGTCATGAATCAATATGCTGGAAGTGCCGCCATAGGAAATTACTCCTACTACCTTTTCACCCGATAACAGGTTATTTATAAATGCAGTCGCAGAAGCGTCATTGATGTATTCGGTTCCTGTAGATACCTTGTGATACAGGGTTTTGGACAGGGTCTGGAGTTTTTCAGCTGGGTTCTTTTCGTCTTCAACCTTATCATCTTCAAAAGCTGGACATATTGCCATCATGGCATTGGGAGAGGCGATCAGCACAGGAATATCGACTTCAAGATCAGGGGATATGTCGTCAGACATTATTATTATGGCCGAAGCTGATATCTTACTGGCAATCTCTGCAGCTGTCCTGATTATCACTTCTTTGTCGCTCATTCAAGTGTCCTTATGATTAATTTAATTTTTTTTCTACCTTTTTATTACATCTACATTAATTATAAAACTTGGTTTTAGGTAACCTCGCAGGTGTTATGCAGGTTCCTAAAAGGGGAGTACCAGTTCTTCACCGTCCACGAATAACCTTGGTCCGGTAATGATGCCGTCCAGATGTATGCCTGCTATTACATCCCCGCCAAAAGTGCTGTTATCACCCAGGGCTATATGCACGGTGCCAGCCACCTTCTCGTCCTCAAGCACATTGCCGATAAGCCGGGCAGCGGGGTTGATACCGATACCCAGTTCTGCGAGGTTGCGGGCAAGGGGTCCCACACTATCCAGCATGTTAATGAACTGCTCTGCCCCCTCGCCGGTGATTTCGGTAGCCTGCCCGTTCTCGACCTTAATGATCATGGGCGAGTCCAGCAGTCCCATACCCCCCATTGAGCCATCCACTACAAAAACACCATTGCCCCCTTTTGGGGCCACGAATACTTCACCGGCAGGCAGGTTGCTGGATGAACCCGGTTCATGACAGATGCCGTGGTCAACCCTCCAGTCGCATCCTTCTACATTAAAAACAATATCAGTACCAAGGTCAGTGGTTATCCTCACTTCCTTTACACTGTCAAGCCTGGATTTCATTTCAAAAGCCGTATCCCTTACAACCAGGTAATCGGCAGTAATGCCGCCCGATTCCATCATCTCAAGGGTGATACCGGGCATGGTGGCGGTGCGTACGCCTGCCTTGTTGGCATTAAGCCTGGCCTGGGTATGGGTCAGGGATTTGCTGGTGGGTGCCAGTACCACATCGGCGGCACTCATTGCATCGCCCACTGCCTTTGGCGGCTCCTGGCCGTGGACTTCCCTGGGTTTCATGGTCATAAGAATGGGGTCGCAGCCCAGCTCCCCAGCTTTGTCAAATAATGTGCTGGCGATTGAAGGATGCGTAGCAGTATCGGTGATTATCAGTACAACCTCTCCAGGTTTCACTGCCATGCAGGTTTCCAGGACGATGCTGGCGCTTTCTTTTAATGACATAATTGATCCTTACCAGTGAGACTATTGGTGAAGCCTAATTTTCGAATATTCCAGCTATATTGTCTAAACTCGACATGGTGCAGCATAGTGATTTAGTTGGAACAATAATTTTGAAAGTTTCAATTTAGGCGCAATTTGATGATCATTCAAATTCTATAATAGCTTTTTTGGCACCAATCGGAGTTATTGAAGCCTGCGTACCCTTTTCAATATGATACGACTCTCGAAGCTCCTTTGGGAGCCGTAACAGTAATACTTGTCCATTCTCGCTTAATTTTCTTTTATATGAAACATGCCCTCTGGGTGCAATGCCAAGCACTGATTTTAGTCCTTTCTCTATTTTGTGTATGGAATCTGGATGATTAAAGTATATATTTCTTCCCGTGTTTTTGTGCTTTCTTACAAGAACGTCTGTAAAAACTATAGGAATGCCATAGTTCTCTATTACAACATCTTCGTATACTTCCTCAAACTCGTCATTCTTTTTCATTTTGTCACTTCCGTAGTGTACGTTTTTTCTTTCGATCGAGCAAAGTTATCACAATAATAAGACCATGATTTGACTTTTCGATGCCGATAATATATGGATAGATATGCTCATTAAATTCCGATTCGCATAGGTATCTTGTTGGAAAATATTCAGTATCATGCTGTTCTTTTCTTTTTATCTCGGGATTTATCAAAATTTGCTTTATAAACTCAAATAACTGAAAAGGGTTTATATCCCATCTATCATATGCCCTGTTGTTTTTATAGATATGTTCATCAATACCGATGCGTTCTTCTGATGCTAATTTTATTATAAGCTTCTGGATTTGCTTCTTTTCTTCTGTATCCAGATGTACTATATTGTACGATTCGCCCTTGAGCATCATACAAAAAAGGTATTTTTTAGTATTTAAATATGCGCCTGAATTTCAATTTGAAGATTGTTGTTTCGGCTTTTTATAGGCTTTCAGAGCATGAATCTGCTATTTATTTAAGTCAACGACCCCCTGCTGGAAGCAGGAGGCATCCTGCAGGGTGCATGAAAGTTTTATTGTTTTTTCGGTTGTTATTGTTTTTATTAATTAAATGGAGCACGAAATTAATACAATAATGATTAAAAGAATCAGTTATTGGTTATGATAAGGAGTATTAAGCAGCATTTAGAAATGAATGAGTAGAAAAGCTTTAATATGTTTTAAATCAATAAATTTTTATGGGCAGATATTGGACTGTAAGAATGAGACCAGATGTGGAAACGGATCCAGACGACGATTTCTGGAAAACTGGACAGAATGAAGGTTTTGTTGGTATTGGCTGGTCTGATCTTGGGGATATGACAGACTTTTCTGAAAACGATAAAGATGCATTGGTTGAAAAACTCAAAGAAACTTATAAAAACTATTCGGATAAAAAAAAAGCTATAACTGCTGCAAGTACGATACTCAGATTTTTACATCATATTGATATTCATGATTTTGTTATATTGCCTACTTATCCCAAAGAAGGCATTGTTTATTTAATAGGAAGGGTGAAAAAACCTGCTAAATATAATGAAAAGCACGAATTAATGACAAGAAATGTTGAATGGATAAAGAAAGTTCCAAGAGAAAGACTTTCTAACCAACTTAAAAAATCTCTAAATGGACGGCTTACTATTTTCAATGTTGACAAACATGAAAAAGAAATTGAACTATATATAAAAGGAAAAAATGTATAAAACTCTACAAATAAAACTTTCTCCACTTCTGACATAAAGAATGTACTTAGTTACTGCATAATCATGTGATTTTGTTTGATTTGAAATATTTATTCGTGCTCAATTTTTTTGCACCACAATTGTTTACTTTGAATCAAGATATTCTAACGGATGCACAAGGACGCCTAATGGACGCAGTCACTATACCCCGGACTTAAGTACCGTAGGCCTGTATATAATACCTGCCACCCGTTTTTCCATCTTGTCCGTCAATATAGATTTTCATATTTATTTTTATTGCCTCCCCTTTTCACAATAATAGACATATCCATGATTATAAGGCACTTTGAGACCTTAAGTGCAAACTTGTATAGAAGAGATAAAATAACAACATAATGAAATATAAGACAATTAGTGGTTCAATGAATGATCTAATTGAAACTTTTCGGACACTGGGTATGACAGGTTATGAAGCAAAACGCATCTCATTAAGGTGGAATAAAAAATGAATAAGTATGACGTCATAGTTGTAGGTGCAGGGATTAGCGGACTTCTGGCTGCGCTCACACTGTCAAAACATGGTAAAAGAGTGTTGGTGCTCGAAAAAACGGGGCAGGTAGGTGGAAATTGCAATAGTTACATGGTGGATGATTATCAGGTAGATACCGGTGCCCATGCCATCACGCATCTTGCAGTTGGACCATTGAAGAGGCTGATGGATAACTATTTTGATTTCGTGCCAGTGTTTGAGAATTTTGGGAATTATTTTATCAGAACAGAAGACAGTTTCCAGAAGGTCCCATCGAATTTGAGGGAATTAATCACATACGACATTGTTCCAAAAAAAGACAGGCTTGTGCTGTCACAGGCAGCCACAAAAGCTCTTACGCTATCAATTTTTGGTATAGACCTCTCTAAACAATCGGTGTATGATTCACTGCCGCGAACCCTGTCAAAGGATACATATGAACTTGTCAACGCAATATCATATTTCCTGTCAGGGAAATCTATGAAGGAGACATCTATTCACAGGATGCTGACCGGCAGCAGTTTCATACGCGACAGTGTCACACAGGAGCACTTTGAAAGTGTGGTGGGGCCGAAAGAAATGCCGCAGCATACTGAATCTATTCTTCAGTCCGTATTACGCTCTAATCTTCATACATCATTGGGGTTAAAATTATCAGGGATATTGGAATCATCATTTCAAATCAAAAGCACAATTCCAAACCCGCTTGCATCGATCGGTAGGTTTGCAGTTAATAGTGATACTGCCCAAGCTCAAGGGTATCCGCGTAAAGGGCTCAAATCATTGTTAAATGCTGTTCTATACTCCCTTCCGGAAACGGTTGAAATGCAGACTCAGTGTGAGGTAAAACGCATCCTTACAAATGAGGGGGGGGTCATAGGTGTAGAAGCAGACCAGGCTTACTATGCCGATCTTGTGGTCTACACAGGGTTTGCAAAGAATCTGCCTGATATTGTTGAAGACCTGCCAAGATCTTATGTTAACTATCTTGGCGGAATTGACCAGACCAAGAGCCTGACTGTTTGGTTAGGCCTTGACAGGAAGATGGACGAGTTCAAATATATGGGTTCTGAGATATGGTTCAAAGACACCCCATACTGGGCAATGCCGATAAGTAATTTCGACTCATCTCTTGCACCAAAGGGAAAACAGCTCGTAGGGTTTGTGTTTGTGATGGATGAGAACAAATCTGAAGATTCAGTTATAAAGAAGGCGTATGATACTGTTTACCGTGCCGTGCCATCCATAGAAAGACATGTTGAGATGCAGCATGAGCAGATCACAATTCCTGAAAAAGCGGCTGTCACCATTAATGGAAAAATCGCAGATATAAGGACACCAATCAAAAACCTGTATCTGGCCGGCACGGATACGGATAGCCGGAGTATGGGTATAACCCGCGCTGCGTATTCGATCATAGAGATGCTGGGTGCGTTGAACGAAGACAGGAACCTGCACTAAGGTAGGTTTATTGTTAGGTAAGTTCGCTTATATTAATCCTAACAATAAAACCAGTCCCGGTTAAACCTTTCTCGGGTCGGTTATCTCACCAGTAAGTGCGGATGCCGCCGCAGTGGCAGGTGATGACAGGTACACGAATGCTTTGGCACTGCCCTGCCTGCCCTGGAAGTTGCGGTTAGATGTTGCAAGTCCCACCTCGCCGTCACCCAGCAGCCCGAAACTGCCGCCCATGCATGGTCCGCAGCAAGGACTCTCCACAATGGCCCCCGCTTCCATGAACTGCTCGACCAGCCCGGCACGCAGCACTTTCATGTATTCTGTGCGGGATGCAGGAATGACCAGCAGTCTCACGCCTTTAGCCACGGGCTCGTCGCCCATGATATCTGCTACGATCTTGATATCCTCGAACCTGCCGTTGGTACATGAACCCACCAGCACCTGGTCGATGTGGGTGCCTTCCACTTCTTCCACGGATTTCACGTTATCCACATTGTGGGGACACGCCACCTGTGGGGACAGGTCTGAAATGTCATACTCGTGATACTGTTCATATTCGCAGTCCTCATCGCTTTTCCAGTAAGGGTCCAGGGTGAAGCCGGGTATGCGCTGTTTCAGGTAATCCTCGGTAATGGCGTCGGGTTCGATGATGCCGGCTTTGCCCCCCATCTCGATAGCCATGTTGCTAATGGTCATGCGCTGGCTGATATCCAGGCTTCTGATAGCCTCGCCACCGTATTCTGCTGCCATGTACATGGCACCGTCGGCACCCACATCACCGATGAGGTGCAGGATAATGTCTTTGCTGTACACTTTATCCGGCAGTCGTCCGTTCACTTCGAACCTGATGGTCTGTGGCACCTTGAACCACAATTTACCTGTGGCAAACACGGCAGCCATGTCAGTACTGCCGATACCTGTGGAGAATGCTCCCAGTGACCCGTATGCGCAGGTGTGGCTGTCACTGCCCACTATCAGGTCACCGGGTTTAGCCCAGCCTTTTTCCGGTACTACCTGGTGGCATACACCTTCAAAGATATCATAGTTAGTGATACCCTGCTCGGTTGCGAACTGCCTGAGCATGATGTGGTTCTGGGCTGCATTCAATGAATCAGCAGGTACCTGATGGTCGAACAGAATAACTATTTTCTCTGGGTCCCAGACCTTTGGGTCGGGTTTGTCCTTCATTATCTCCCTGAAGCCCTGTACGGCCAGAGGTCCGGTGATGTCATGGGTCATGGCGCAGTTTATGTCTGCCATGACGAACTCATCTGCATAGACGGTTCTGCCTGAAGCTTTTGAAAAAATCTTCTCTGTAATGGTAAGATTATCAGCGGTCATAGGATGGTTGTATAGGTGCGGGAGTATAATAAAATTAATGTAGACTGGAAAATTATAATGTCAAAGAGTCAGTATTTTCCCACTGGTCAATCACTTCCTGCTGTCCTATCACGTTATACAGTGCAACCACAAAGGTGAACTGCATCAATATCAACAGGTACAGCACTCCCAATGCCACATGACCGTTGGTCAGTACCAGTGAGAACATAATACCAAAGAAGTATGGCAGGACATACCCCAACCGTGTATATCGCTTCAACCTCAGGCACACCCGCGCTTCTAATTTGAAAAGCCATCTAACAAGGTCCCTCATACGCTTTTTCTTACCTAACCTGAAAATGAGGTACACTGGTATGGTGATGAAAAAGAAGTAAAGGAAAATGATTAGTCCATATATCAATATGATCAGCATGAAGAAGGACATTGGTATCATGATGCCAATGAGGCCCGGTATTTCTTTCAGTTTCACGCCCCTGTGGTCCAGGAATAGTATCATGTTCTTGCCCAGGCCGGTTTTTTTAAAGAACTGCCTGAGTATCAGGCCAAGCAATGCAAAGACGGGAACGATGATGATTATTGCCCCTATCACAGCATCCAGCGGGTCTTCCTGATTGCTTATGCCTATGACAAAGGGATATGTGACCAACTGCAGCAGCAGCAGAGCAATGGGGATATTGATATT
>JAKRWB010000708.1 GCA_022353185.1 ANME-2 cluster archaeon
GCAGGTGCTTGTTGGTGACTTTGGTAAGGGGGTAGAGACGGGAGCCGGTGCCGCCTGCGAGGATAATGCCTTTCATGATGATTACCACCTAGTGAATAATTTGTGTGAGTATAGAGTTAGAACATTTAAATGATGTGGTTGGAGATTTTGATGGGTCAAATGCTAATTTTATTTTCAGACACGGATTAACACCGATTTACACGGATTTGGACTTATGATGATGTTATACAGCAATAACACCTTTTGAACTTTCCCTTACATCTATGACGCCATTTATCGATTTTATTGTGGATGTATCACTGGCTTTGGTATCAAGTCCGACAATATTCGTTAGTTCAGAAACATAAAGGATTTTGCCAAATCTCTTGAGATCACTCACAACGCTTTTATCCTTGATGCGTACTATTAACCGCATATTATCATCTCCAGTGCTTTATCTGTTCTTATTGATCCGTTACCTTGAACCCATTTCGGGAATCCCTTATCATCAGCAGTGTTAAGAATTGCCTCAACAACACGCTTTTTATCCGTAGCACATGCAGATAATAACAGGGCCGCTGACGCCGAAACAAACGGAGCGGCAATAGACGTACCCTCCAATTTGAAGTTTCCATATCTAATGCAACCAGGAGCAATTATATCAGGCTTCAAATTTGATGGTGTTCCTCTGCTACTATAGTCTGCTACTGTATCATCTTCTTCAATAGACCCAACACCTATACATGAGATCGAATTTGCAGGACATGATATATTATCGCCTTCAGGTCCATCATTTCCCACGGCTGCAACGATTATCGTTTTCTTTGATGCTGCTTCTACCAATTCGCACAATGGACAGGATCCGTCACACTTTCTAGAGATTCCCAAACTAAGATTCATCACTTCCACCCCCGAATTCGCGCACCACTCGACAGCTCTCATGATATTGATCTCATCTGCTTCTCCAGTTCGATCTATCACTTTGGCGTTTATGAATGAAATATTTGGTGCTACGGTCTTAAGAATCCTTGCTATGGTAGTACCATGACCTATGGGATCGTACGACCCTTCTTCAGTAAAGTCTCGTTCTGATACTACTGAACCGCTGACCAATGGATCTGACATCTCAATCCCAGAATCGATCACTCCTATCCACACACCATCCCCATATACATTTCTACGTTGCACATCAAAAATACCAATTCGATTTAATGCATCTGTTAGCATTAGCTTTGCTTTGCCGGATTCATAAACTCGTTTAACACCATTCAACTTTTTGATGGATTCAATATTCTCAGTTTCAAGTGCTATCGTATTATCAATTAATGAAAAAATGTGTAAAATTCGGCTGTTCTTTTTCAGATATGCCAACATCTCTGTTGACAAATCTTCGACTTTGACAA
>JAKRWB010000709.1 GCA_022353185.1 ANME-2 cluster archaeon
ATCGAATACATGTGTGTGGTGAAGGGGGGGAATACGAGACTCTTGTGCTGGACGCACCCTTTTTCACATCAAGGATAGATATACTCGATGCCGAAACGGCATGGAAAGGAGACTGGGGATTCTATAAAGTGAAGGATGTAAAACTTGTACCGAAATAAAAAATGGTAGGGCTTACCGCCCAGATAAAACAAGTTTCTCTTCAACATCGTGTGGGTCACGGACCCCGCACGACGCTTCGCTTTGTGTAGGGCATCTGGGAAGATGCTCAGGATTTTTTTTGTTTTTATCCTAAATAAAAAGTAAAATAAACAATATCTAATTCTATTCATCAGTATTTTTTAAAATTTCTTCGACTATACTATAAACTTGAGTAGAAGGATTGCTTTCAACACTTATTTGTTCTATTTCATCTTTTTCATGTATTCGTATCAATTTTTTTGCATTAATAATTGCTTGTGGTCTTTTATCTATTAATAAATCATAGACGTTCATATTCTTCTCATATTGAGGTATGTATTTTTTTAATTTTTGAATTACTTCAGAACGCTCTATTTTGGTAACATATAATTCAAAATGCAAAAGAAACCATAATTCAAAATTTGGATTTGAAAAAGAAATATTAATATCTTTACCTGCAATTTTGCATGCTTTAGTTAAATCATCATTTTCATTTTCATCACAATCAAAAACACACCAAATAGCATCTCCATTATCAAATATCAAATTTTCTTCATATTGTTTTGCAAATTTTATAAGATTCTTTGGGTCTGTATACTTTGAGTCGGGTGTTTCTATCGAAAGATTAGAATATCTTGTCCGATATTTCTCAAAATAAATCCTTTCAGTTTTCTTTCCCTCACAAACAATCACATAAACTTTGCGTGGAATTCTTGTATTCTTTTTTCTGCGTTTATACCCACTCATATCAAAATATCCTATCATCACCTATGAATGGTATAGCACCATATCGTCCTGCAAGATATCCTTTTTGAATATTCTTATCTTTGCGAGGCCTAAATTCTATGAGAGAGTAAAGATCTGTACTTCCTTTACTAGGATTCTTTTCTGTAAACCAGATTTGATCCCTTCTGAATATATCCAGATTAAGTAAATTTGTGTTGTGTGTTGTAAATATTAATTGAGCATTATTCTTATTTTGAGTAGGATCATTAAATAACTTAATTAAAAAAATATTCAATAAATGATGTAGTTTAGTATCTAATTCATCTACAATTAGAACTCGCCCGTTTTTTAATGAATCAATCCAAAGACCAATCAGTGAAAACAATCTTTTTGTCCCTTCAGACTCTTCTTCAAAATCAAATTCTACATAATCTTCATTACCCATTTCATCAAGAACTTTATGAATTGTTGTAATATCCATTTTCTCAAGATTTCCTTCACTATCTGATATTATAGCTTTTAATTGTTCTCGAATTGCAATTGGAATTTCATCAATTGAAATCTTCTCAAAAGAAGCAGATAAATCGTTAATTCCTAAATCTGCTTCAATAAGAGCTTTCAAAATGAATTTTTTCATTTTTTCATCTTCATTAAGTTTATGGATAGTATATTCAATTAATTTTGGATGGTCTGCTGCTCCTATAATTCCCAAATTATCTTGAAACCAATCAAAAGCTTCAGCTGTTTTATCGTAATTCAATTTAGTTGAATTTGAAAGATAAAGAACGTTATCTAAGGTTTTTTCAGAAATGAATTTTTGTTCTTTTCTGTTAATTGTAAACCTATAATTATTGGTATCCTTTCTCTCAAAAATAAGTGCTCTACGGCCTGCAGGATAATAATATAAATATTCATCAATAATCTTTTCACGATTAAAAGATATTCCGTAAATGTATTTAATATCGTTTTTAATAAAAACAATTTCGAATTTACTTGGTTCAGATAGATATTTTTTGTCAAGTTTAAAAGGAAAATAATTAATTTTACTACCCTTTTGGAACATATGAGATGTCTCTACTAATTTTTTTAATAAGCTGAAAGCTAAAACAACATTACTTTTTCCTGAAGCATTTGCTCCATAAATTACTGCACTACGTAATAGATTATCCCTTACTAAATCTGTTTTAATTAAATTATTGTCTAACGATTTATCTGCAGAAGCCACTAAACTAAAAGTGACTTCTTCTTTAATAGAGCGAAAATTTTGTACATTAAATTCAATCAACATTTGATTCGACCATTTAGATTAGATTGATATTTTTGTGAAAAATTCACAAATATACGTATTAAAGTCCAAATAGTATATAATTATTCTGTTTTTTAAAAAGTTAATTAACATTAAATCTAAGATGAAATTAAAATAATCATTCTCTAATTATTGGATTTCAATCAAATCCGAGCATAAATCCATTATTCCCGCAATGTCACGGTATACCCCGGACGTTGTCCAGGGCCCGTATTGTGCGAATTCCCAGAATTGCCCCCTATTAGACCTCTACTTCAAGCCCACACAGAAAAACAACCCTCTACCTACTTCATAGCATTCCTGACAATCTGCGCTGAGCCCCCTGCATTGAAAGCCTTCAGGAACACCAGCGTTTCAGCATAAGCCAGAGCATCAATTGCCATCTTTGTGTCCTCACCAACAGAATAAATCCTGTCATAGAACTGCTTGATAGCGAACTTGCAGAACTTGCCGAACAACTCATTGTCAGCCTTGCCCTTTGCCTGCTCCCTGTAAGTATCCAGGGTCCAGTTCCAGATATCACTGTACAGTTCAGGCTCATACACCTTGAACAGGTCCCACACCATATTCTGGTAGAATGTGGCTACATTGCCCTTGATAATATCCCCGCGCGGGAAATGATTATGTATCAGGTCCCTGGGTGTTCCCGTAATACCATGCTGGGCAATCCTGACGTCCAGTTTATTGTCCCTCAATGCCTTAGCCACAGCCGAGGTCCGGGGAATGTCAATTGAAACCTGCTCAATCATATTACCTAGGGCGTCATACGTATTGCCGTGTGCGCTGCCGTTGGCAATAGCCAGCACATGGGGCCGGATACCGTTCTCGTTTAGCGCAGTAATGAATGTAACTGCTTCCTCAGGCCTGGTAAGCACCCTGCCAGATTTGTCTTCCCGTCCAATCTCTCCAACCTCAACCTCAAGGCCGTACTCCCTGCCCGCCATTCTTTCTTTGATATGCTTTCCCACTTCAGTGGTGGCATTGATATTATTTGCCAGTTCCTCTCGCAGGTCGCCGCCCTGGAAATTGAACAGGTGGGACGCATCAATAGCAAATGAAGTGAAACCCGCATCTATCTGGGCACTCACCAGTTCCTTAGTGCCCTCAATATCCTCAGGTGTCCCCTTCTTAATCCCAATATGGTCTGCATGCAATGCCCATATGTCAAATCCCACATCTCGTGCCGCTTCATTTGCCATTCGCGAGAAATCAGCCGGTGTCTGGCCAGTATAACCCCCTTCAAGGTCACATTCAGACCTGGCAAGTTCAACAATAAGCGCAGCGTCCATATCCTTAGCTGCCCGGAAAATCCCCCTGTTCACCAGTGCAATCCTGAGATTGGCTGCCATTATAATGGTATCCTTATCCTTCAGGCTGTCAAACAAAAGCGAACCGGGCTTTGGTCCAAAATCTACATCACTCATGTATATACCTCCCTTCTAACTTCACTCTCTATTTCCTTGATACCTATAAATATGCTTCTCAAGTCCCATAATAGTTTCTTATTAGCCTTGAACAACGCCCATATAAGTCCGATAAGAGTGGTACTGCCCAGATCAATTCCTTCCAAAGAATGAGCCAGCGTGTTCAGTTCATAATCCGTCATTCTGGTGAACCGTTCCTTTACCACCAGGCCCATAT
The DNA here is from genome assembly GCA_022353185.1 of ANME-2 cluster archaeon. Lineage (GTDB taxonomy): Archaea > Halobacteriota > Methanosarcinia > Methanosarcinales > Methanocomedenaceae > Methanocomedens_B. The sequence continues at coordinate 3,851 of JAKRWB010000709.1, forward strand.
CCAGGTCACGCCCCAGTTCAGCACGCCATGCCTTCTCATACTCCTGCAATGATTTAGCAGACACATCTGAGCGCCTTATGGCATTGGCAGCCACTTTGCCAGCCATATCTCCTGCCCACATGGAATTGAATATCCCGCCGCCAGTCACCGGGTCTGATTGACGGGCAGCATCTCCAACAAGCATAAGTCCGTTGGCAACTGTTCTAGCAATTGTACCGCACACAGGCACACCTCCAACTACTATCTCAAGTTTTTTACCGTCGGGATAATGTTTCTTTATGAACTCATCCAGTAATTCCAATGCCCTGACTTCACCTGACATATGACCTGTTATGCCTATTCCAACATTGGCCGTCTTTTTCCCTTTCGGGAATATCCAGATATAACCTACGGGAGCAATCTTATTCCCCAGGTAAAATTTGCAAAAATCCGGGTCGATATCAATATTTGTCATCAGATACTGTGCACACGTGCACATATCCCTCGGTTTTAACGTGGTGTCAATACCTGCCCAGCGTCCCACTTTCGACTCAACGCCGTCAGCACCCACCACAATCTTTGCCCTTATCTCATACTGTTTACCCATATGTTCTGCCTTTATGCCTTTAACAAAACCATCTTCCATTAAGAGTCCGGTTGCCCTGGTCTTGACCATTACCTCAACCCCTGCCAGTGCAGCCTCCCTGGCCAGTGCCCGGTCAAACACTTTACGCTCAAGCACATATCCCACTTCAGCGCCCGCTAGTTCCTCACTCATTTCTACCATGGTGCCGTCTGGTGAATATATCTTTGAACCTTTGACCTCGGCAGATATCCAGGCAGGGTCAGGCTCGATGTATTCCTTGAGGTATACCTTATTCACGCCCTCTGCGCATCGCACGGGGTCACCTATCTGCTGCCGCTTCTCGATAAGCAGCACATCAAGCCCCTCCATGGCTGCGGTCTTTGCAGTCATTGAACCGCCCGGTCCCGCTCCCACTACAATAACATCATAACAGTCCTTCATCATGATACCTCCAGCGCACCCACAGGACATATCTTAACGCATATCCTGCAGTTATTGCATGATTCACCCACTTCAATCCAGGTTTCCATTAACTCGAGGGCGCCTGTAGGACACACACTGACACATGCACCACAATATCCACATTTTGATCTGTTTACACTTACTGTCAAAAATTATCTCTCCAATACATGTGATTTTGTTATTAAACCCCGAAATGTGCTACCCACAATTCCTTTTCAAACATTTAAATTTGTCGTAATCTCGTAATGTTCATGAAAACGACCACGCAACAAACCACACTACTTATCTAAAGGAATCGTGCAGGAACAAGTTGGTTCGCCAACAGGTCATCATAAGTCTCAGCCTTCCTTATAACATCCACTTCACCGTCATTGACCAGCACTTCGGCACATCTGGGCCGTCCGTTATATTGACTGCTCATGCTAAACCCATAAGCACCTGCATCAAGTACGGCTATAATATCATTCTTCTCAACCCGAGGCAATTCCCTGTCATGGGCAAGAATATCTCCGGTCTCGCATATAGGGCCGACCACAGTGTACAGACTTGAGACCTGGGCATCCACCTTATTTGCCACAACCACATGATGATAACTATCGTACATAGCAGGCCTTATCAACAGGTTAAACCCAGCATCGACACCCACAAACTTCTTTGCGGCATGCTTCATAGTATTGACAGAGGTTAGCAGTACAGTGGTATCTCCCATAATGTACCTGCCGGGTTCGATTATTAGTTTCAGGTCAACACCTATGGCCTTTGAACGCTTTTCAAAGATAGGGAGTACTACATCTGCCAGATCCTTGGGTGTGGGTGCGAGTTCGCCCTTCTTGTAGGGTATTCCCAGGCCAGACCCAATATCAAGGAATTCCAGCTCTACTCCAAGTCTTTTCACCTGCTCGACCAGGTCCATCATACGGTTGACTGCTTCGCCAAAGGGTGACGTATCCAGTATCTGGCTGCCGATATGACAGTGCATACCTATGGGATTCACACCTTCCAGTTCAATCGCTTCTTTGTATGCTTCTACTACTTCCCGGTGCGGCACCCCGAATTTGGATGTTTTAAGTCCTGTACTTATCTTTGGATGGGTATCAGGGGATACATCCGGATTGACCCTGAAGGCGATATTCACGGTACTGTTATGCGATTTGGCAATGCGGCTTAAGGTATTCAGTTCGTCAAGGGAATCCACTGAGACCCTGACCCCGGTCTCCACAGCCATTTCCAGTTCCCTGTCAGTCTTGGAGTTGCCGTTGAATAGTATCTTCTCCTTAGGGATACCTGCAAGCAGTGCCATATAAAGTTCGCCATCCCCAAACACGTCGGCACCTGCACCTTCCTGTGCCAGAATGCGCAGGATGGTGAAGTTTCCATTAGCCTTGGCGGCATAGTACAAGTCTGCATCAGGAAATGCCTCACTGTACCTGCGGAAGTTGTCCCTGACACGCTGCTCGTTCGTCACATACAACGGCGTCCCGTACTCTTCAACAAGGTCAACAGTGTCAACCCCTCCGATGGTAAGGTGACCGTCACGCTTTTCCAGATGGTTCTTTATCGTAAACATGTAATTCCCTCAATAATATTGCAAATTTGAATTGTCGGCTCTATTGAATATAATATAATAAAAGGTTTTTCAGGTTGTATGATTCTCATATCGGTTTAGTTGATAATAGCCAATTTTTTGTGTACTTAATCACCCTCACTTTACCATATCATCCCATCCATTATATTTATTAATGGTTATCAGTAATAAGGTATCGGTAACTTTAAACATTATTAGGGGCAGAAATCATGTCGGACATCAATATCACAAGGACCCAAAACAGCCATATATCTGAGGTTGACTTTGATACGCTGGGCTTTGGTGAAGTTTTTACAGACCATATGTTCAGTATGGATTACGAGAATGGCAAATGGATTAATCCCAGAATAGAACCCTATGGAAAGATTGAGTTCGAACCCGCCTTGTGCACTCTGCACTATGCCCAGGCAGTATTTGAAGGACTAAAAGCTTTCCATACCAAAGATAGCAGCATCAACATATTTCGGCCCGAAAAAAACCTGGAACGAATGAACCGGTCCAACAAGAGGATGTGTATCCCCGAGATTGACCTGGATATGTTCATGGAGGCCATGACCGAACTGATTAAACAGGACAGGGACTGGATACCCACCTCAAAGGGATATTCCCTGTACATCCGCCCCTTTGTCTTTGGCACTGATAGTTTCATCGGCGTACACCCATCCAGTACATATCGATTCATGATAATCCTATCCCCGGTTGGTGCATACTACAAAGAAGGTTTCAATCCAGTCAGCCTCCTGGTTCCCGATGAATATGTCAGGGCGGTAAAGGGCGGTGTTGGTGAGGCCAAGACTGCAGGCAACTATGCAGCCAGCTTGCTCCCCGCTCAGATAGCTCAGGAAAAAGGTTTTACCCAGGTTCTCTGGCTGGATGGCGAACAGCACAAGTACATCGATGAAGTGGGCACCATGAACATCTTCTTTGTAATAGACGATGTGGTAATAACACCGCCACTGGAAGGCTCTATCCTGCCTGGCATTACCAGGGAGACTGCACTCCAGCTTACGAAATCGTGGGGCATGACCGTGCAGGAGAGGCGCATCTCGATAGACGAGGTCATAGAGGCCTCAAAACAGGGCAGGCTCCAGGAGGTATTCGGCACTGGTACCGCAGCTGTCATATCCCCTGTGGACGAGATACAATACAAGGACACCAATATCAATATCAATGATGGTGAGATCGGTCCTATCGCAAACCGGCTATTCGATGAGATAACGCGTATCCAGTACGGCGAGATACCTGATATCCATGGCTGGATATATAAAATTCCGTAAGGTCAGGCAGTATTAATCTGCATTCCTGTAGACCACTTTCCCTTGCTTGTCAATACTCTCAATCATTCCATGCATTTCCATATCTTCGAGGATACTTCCCAGTTTCCCGGTGCCTATTGAAAGCTGGAAATCCTGCAACAACCGCTGCTGTATCTCCTCTACCGGCTGCCATTCTTCACTTCCTATCCTTTTTATGAACCCTGACAGGTCTTCGAAAATAGCCCAGGGATAGATGACCCAGCGCCATTTCACTATCCTGTGCGCATAGTAGTCAGGCACGAAGGTTGAGCAGGTCTTATGCTGCAGCACGGCGGTCCGGACTTCAGATGGCTGGCAGTTTCTGATATAATCAAGTGCCTCCAGCAGTGTGTCACCGGTATCGGTGATATCGTCCACCAGCAACACCCGCATATTGGATATGTCGGTGGACAGGCCGAACCGTATGTGGGCCTGGTCATCAATGGTGGCTGCTACACCCCAGTGTTCAATCTTTATTGTGGTCAGGTCACGGAACAGCAGGTAATCACAAACTACCCGCGCAGGTACATAACCTCCCCTTCCGATGGCAACAATAATCTCAGGCTCAAACCTGGAGGCATGTACCATGCGCGCCAGTTCACGAGACATTCCGGCCGCCTCACCCCAGGTTATCAACTGGCAGCGGAAATGTTCTTTTTTTGTATAATCCGAACCCGTAAAGTTCCTCATAGTTAAAGACGATTGATTTTATTTTATTAATCTTTTCTGAATTGGCAGGTTTGGATAACATTTTTATGTGCTGATTAACCTGTTATGTCCGATATGAAGGACACCGACCCGAAAAAAAGCATGAAACACCGCGCCAGCATACAGCGCCTTACCCGTCTGTTCCAGAGCAAGAAAGCTGAACTTGCCGCCGGTTACCAGGGATATCACGAATTGCTGGGGTTCGTTGACCAATGCCAGCGCTTGGGTATCACTGACCGCGGGCAGGAGAAGGCACTGGATGACTGGATTGACCTGCTTGAGCGCTGGCCCTTTGTGGGAGGGGCACCCACTGGCTCGCTGCCCCATGTGCTGAGGCAGAGAACTTTGGCGCGGGATGGATTTGTGTGTACCATGTGCGGTCGGCCAGCCGATGAAGTGCACCACAAGACTTCAAGGTCAAAGGGGGGCAGGAATCGGGGTGCGAATCTTACTACTTTGTGTGTGGAATGTCACGAAAAGGTGCACGGAGCAAGGTCTGGTGC
>JAKRWB010000710.1 GCA_022353185.1 ANME-2 cluster archaeon
CAATAATTAATTTGCGTTTTGTTGGTATTCTATTCAATTTAACATTGGACACAATTCCCCACTTCCTTTCCTCCGCACATTTCATTCAATATTTACTTAGAATCTGAAGTAGCAGCAAGTATCAAATTGGAAATTTCAGCTTACTTGCTCTGATTTCTGCAACACACTCGATTACTTGCATTCAACAATGTACAGTTTATAGTATGAGGTGCCCTAGTTTTTACTATATTCGTAGATCCAGAATCTCTTGTTTAAGTATTGTATATTAACCTACAATCATAAATTCAAATTATCAATAGTATAAAAATTTTTCGAAATTGTCCACGATGTGTTGAGCATTTCCACGGATTTCAAGACTGGTTTAATCAGTTGATGATGTACTAATGAAATTTGTTTTGTTTTAAACTATAGTCAGATTATGATAGAATTATGTAGTGGGATTTTTTTTGAAATGGTTGAATTAGCTGGTAATCTGTTTTATTTAAGTAACCCCATCAAAGCCTTTATGAACAAAGTATTATCATAATTAAAGATATGAAACAGGAATTACTAATAATCATTACTCTCTCACTGATCATCAGCGGTTGTGTTGTTCAGGAACCTACTCCTGCTGATAGTACACAACAGGGACAAATTGAGACCGAACTGATCGATCTATCTGATATCACAGGAGAAAATACTGAATTTATCAAATATTATTCATTACAGCCACTGAATATCAATGTACAGGTTCCTCAATACCAATTACCTCTACAAGCAGATCAGATATCAAACTATGATACGTTCTCTGAGAGTATCCCTCTTAGCAGCGAGGCTCTTGACCTGCTGGAAAAGAACGGATTTGTTGTGATAAAAAATCCATTTGATCCCGTAGAAGATGACATTATTCAGCCATATGATATATTGAAAGATGAAGAAGTACCGGTCTTTATAACAACAGATTCTCTGCTGCATCTTTATCACATCCAGTTCGATGAAACGCTGCGCCAGATCGAGGAGAGGGAGTTCTATGATACCATATGGAAGATCAGTGAAGAACTGTTGGATGAATCAATTAAGACCTACCAGAACAGTGATGCAGATGTAAAAGAAGCAGCAAGAAGAAATGTTGCATACTTTTCAGTTGGTCTGAGTCTACTTGAACCGGTTCCTGAACAGCTCTGCCCGAACCAGAACGAATGGGAATGCACAGATGCTTATTTTAACAAAGATGATCTTGAGAAGTATAATTTTGAGATCCCGTCATATGTAATAGATGATGTTGAAAAAGAACTTCAATTAATAGATGAGCATTCGGAATTTGTGGAATCGCCTGTTTTTATTTATGTTGAAGATTATTCCCAGTATGTTCCGAGGGGGCATTATACAAGATCAGAAAAACTAAAGAACTATTTTAAGGCATTTATGTGGTATGGAAGAATGAGCATGCTGCTTAAAGGCTCTGATGCAATAGCACCGGGAACAACCGATCTGTCAGATAAAGAAGGTTTTATCTCAGTAGAGGACGCCAGAATTCAAACGACAAGTGCATGCCTGATAGCATCCGAATTCGGTGAAGATCAATCACTTTTGGATAAGTGGGACAGAATATATTCAGTAACTGCTTTTTATGTGGGATTATCTGATGATCTTGGACCTTATGAGTACATCAATGCATTAAACTCGGTTTTTGGAGGGGCATTTGAACCGGCTGATCTTAATGAAGAGAATATTGGACAAATAAAAGCCCAACTGGCAGAGTACAGCTCACCGAAGATATACGGAGGGACAGGAGCATGTGAAATTCCACCTCCTTTTACACCAGGGCAGGCAGACCAGTGTCTGAACAACACCAAGGGATTCAGGTTGATGGGGCAGAGATTCATCCCTGACTCATACATGTTCACAAATCTTGTAGGTATATATACAGATACTTATCAGGGCAACCAGGAGCCGTTCACCCTTGTTATCGATGGTGCCGGAAGACCGGTAAGAGGATTTCCCAGAGGTCTTGATGTCATGGCATTGCTCGGATCAAATCGATCGATAGAACTGCTGGACGGGATGGATGATTCCAATTATCTGAACTATGAGAGCCAGTTCGGGCAACTGAAAGATGAATTTGA
>JAKRWB010000082.1 GCA_022353185.1 ANME-2 cluster archaeon
GCTATTGCAAGCAATCTGTTTGCAGGCCTGAGGCATCTGGATTTGAAAGATGTGGATGTGATCATAGCAGACGGTTCGATAGGAATTGCCGGGGTTGGGGTTGCGGTCATGAACAGATTGGAAAAAGCTGCAGATGAGTTAATTGAACTATAATGAAAAACCAAACAATGTTGACTAATTAAATTTAAATTCCAACGAGTGATAAGTAATAAACCACAGAGGGCACAGAGAAGAAGAACAGATACAAGCTCTGTGTCCCTCTGTGCTCTCTGTGCCCTCTGTGGTTGAATTATAATTGTATGAAAATCAAAGTGTTAAGAAATTAGTATCAAATATTATTTTCTTGACTATAAGTTGACAGGATGTGAACTTTATGAAACCTGAGAAAAAGGAAAATATGATGGAGAAACAGAAATATGTTGCCATACTCGCCAGAAACAGGCAACTGACCAAAGTAAATATGATAATTCTCGGTAGCGGGTTGCTGCTCACGTTGGCGGGTATTGAAGAGATTGGAAGTATTATTGTGTGGGTAGGTATCGCAATATTCTTATTTACACTGTTTTCTAATATTACGACAAAAACGATGGTACGGAAATTGAAATAATGGTCCCGGAAAACCATATAATAATTTCAAGGTAGTATTTTCACTATGTCTGGACATATTCCTGAACTTGTGGCCGGTGTGCGCAATCCTGCGGCACTCTCAGCTTGCAGTGACCATGCCGATGCTGTGTATTTTTCCATTGACCGGTTCAGTCTAAGGTCACGGGCCAGGGACATAACACTGGACAACCTTGATGCTTTTGTGGAGCAGGTAAAAAGCAGTGGCTTGAAGGCATACCTGGCAGTCAATACTGTGATATATCCTGAGGAGTTGCCTGCGGTGGACGCTGTCGTGGAAGCGGCTGCCAGTGCCGGTGTGGATGCTGTTATTGCCTGGGACCCGGCCGTCATCAGTAGGTCTGTGGAGTGCGGGCTTAAACTGCACATATCCACCCAGGCCAATGTGTCCAACTGGCGGACGGCAGAGTTTTACAGGAAACTGGGCGCCAGCCGGGTGATACTGTCGCGTGAGCTGACCCTTGAGCAGATAAAGGATATAAGGCAGCATACTGACATGGAACTGGAGGTGTTCGTGCATGGGGCCATGTGCCAGGCAATATCGGGACGGTGCTACCTGTCGAACTACCTGCTGGGACGCTCTGGCAACTGCGGGGAATGTTCCCAGCCATGCCGCTGGCAGTGGACACTGCGTGGTGAGGATGGGGCAGAGGTGGAACTGGGTGGGAAATACCTGCTTAGCGTCAGGGACCTGTGCATGATTGAGCATGTGCCCGAATTGTTGGATGCGGGCGTGGATGCTTTCAAGATAGAGGGCAGGCTCAGGGACCCGGGTTATACGGCTGTGGTCTCCCGGTGTTACCGTGAGGCGCTGGATGCTTACCGGGACGGTTCATATTCCCGGGAGCGGGCACTGCAATGGAAGGAACAGATGGCCGCCGTTTACAACAGGGGCTTTTCAACAGGTTTTTATTTCGGGGCGCCGGGGCCGGATGGGGTAGCTGTGGAAAAGGACATGAATGCATCACCTGTGCGCAGGCAGGTGGTTGGTGTGGTGCAGAACTATTTTTATAAGCAGGAGGCTGCGGAGGTAAGGCTGCTTGAGGATGGGTTGAGTGTTGGTGATTTCATAGTGATAGAAGGGGTCAGCACGTATCTTGAACAACAGGTGGAGTCATTGAGAGTGGGAGACAGTAACGTTTTGAAGGCTGAACAGGGGCAGGAAGTGGGGCTGGCTGTGGTTGGCAAGGTCAGGAAGAATGACCGGGTGTTCAGGGTTGAGAGGTTTGGGGAAAAGGCAGAGGAAAAATTATAGGGATAGGGATTGCATTTATTCTGTTGGGGCTGATGAGTTTGTTTCATGTGTCATCGGTTAAGAGTAATATTGTAATGGAACACGGATTTCACGGATGACACGGATGCGCACGGATAAAATATAAATCCGTGAAAATCCGTCAAATCCGTGTCATCCGTATTCGATTTAAATTAAATTGGAGAATCATATGAAATTATTGGTCTTTTGGAAAATAATATATACCGACTCTGTCAAACTCCTTAACCGATGACCAATG
>JAKRWB010000711.1 GCA_022353185.1 ANME-2 cluster archaeon
GAAAGATTGGAAAATTTACCAAAGTGGGATGTCACCATAAACCCCATATTTGGGTAAATTATTTATGGGGAATTCCCTAACTTTCTTCATCTCGGACCAATTCCCCTTAATTGTAGGTACAGTTATCCGATTTTGATGAAACTCAGCTCTAATTTTTCCAATCTCACTTTTAATAAAATCAATTTCTATCCACGTTTGACCATCATTTGCTTCTTTATGCGGATATGCATGTTCTTTTGCACCTTCACGAGCAAGATGTTCTATTTTGCCAGAATATACCCACTCCCACGCATCAACAATAGAACTTTTACCACTACCATTTGTTCCGTAGATCATCATTGATTTACCTTTCTGAAAATCAAGTTCTAACGGAGGTGCATTTATCCCCCGAAATCCTGAGATGGTAATCTTCTGAATTTCTCCCATGTTAATCTTCATCCATTCTTTGTTCAATTTGTTCAGATACCCAATCCATGAATTTATCAACATCAAATCCATCTTCAGAGATACACAAATTCATTTCAGTAATTACATCCTTCTCATAGTTCCCCGAATTTACTGCTTCTATAAACCATTTAATAGGTTCTTTCATTCCCCAATCTCCGCTCATATCTGCCCCACCAACCCCTCAAACTTCGCATAATTCACCACAACCCCGTCATCGAGATCAATATCAATAAACTCCAGCGCCTTATTATTCAAAACCGCATCATAATCAGTAAGTTCATCGATTAATTTTGAAAGCTTGCTCATCTCCTGAACATCCTTACTTGACTCAGACGAAAGCATCCCAATTCTGGCATCAAGCTTATCCTCAAGTTTAAGCAGGTAATCAGTCCTCATCTTAGCCAGTGTTTCCCTGTTATACCTGTGCATATACACCAGCGCATTGAACCCCCTGCCCTTGCCTGATGTGAAGAGCCAGTAAATGGGCCTTTTCCTGTACATCTTCACATGGTCTTTGAAGAACGATTTTAGGAAATAGTCCCGTATCACTTTCTCAGGCGACTCACTGCCTTTCTTTGATTTCGAGAGCGCCCCGGCAATAAATTCAAGGTTTTCAGCAAGGCTCTCTGCCCCGAATGTGGCTTTCAGGAATTCCCTGAACCTGG